>CAZMKQ010000038.1:0-8919 GCA_964566955.1 uncultured Caldilineaceae bacterium
GGTCTTCCACATCGGTGCCGTCAGCCAAGGTTCGCAGTCTTGTGCTGCCCGCGCGTACCCCATCTTCCAGTCGGGACTCGCCTTCCCGTACCATCCGTTCGGACAGGGACAGCAATTCAACAGTGTCCGCCAAGTCGTCCACCGTACCTGACAGCCACTCGTCATCCCGTTCGGGCCAGCGTGTTGCCGTACCGTCTGGTTGACCCTGATGCACCGCGAACCGAAGCCGGGTTTGTTCCAATCCCCCGGATGTAAGACCGTCCGGATAGACCACGGACACCCCTGTCTCGATGGGCAGGGAGTTGGCCGTGACGACCTTGCCCAGGCGGGCCTCGACCTGCCGCCGCAACTGGCCGGACTGCCGGGCAAACTTGGCTTCGACCGCCACGGGCTGGCCGCCGGCCGCGGCGACCAGGACATCGATCTTTTCGGCTGGGTGGTCACGCAGCGTCTGTGTCGAATCGATGAACACGGTGCGCTCATCCCACCGCGGATGACGGGCGATCAACAGCTCGCCCAGCTTGCCGTTTAGGACGGTTTCCGCCTGCGCAGGCTTGGTTACACTGTTGTCAGCCATGGGAACCTCCTCGTTCCGGTGGCGGTGGAGTCAGGGATGTCAGCCCCGGTTCCCCGTGCTTCAGGGATGGATGTTGGTGTTGGTTGGGCGGTCGACCGGCTGCCCATCCGTCGCGACAAGGAGAGCGGGATCGTCAATGATCCCAACGTCTGGCTCGCCGACTGTCTGGAGGAGCTGGTATCGCATCTGCGCCGCCTCGTCCACGTGAGTGTGGAGACGGTGCGCATCGTGGCAGGAACTGCCTGCGTTGCGGGATTGAAACAACTCTGGCCAGTCCAGGGATTGCGATTCCTTGTCGGTTCCGGCGCTGATGTCAGTCTGTGGCCGCGGGCAGAATATTCCCTCTGGCCGCTTATTCCTTTCGAGCCGCCTGACAATAGAGAGTGTCAGAGGTTTTCAGGGACATTGTGATGTCCCGTATGTCTCCAATGTCAAGAGTACAGGGGGCACCACCTCTTGGCGCATTCCTTCTTTCAAAGGCTACGCGGTACTCAGACTGGTGCTGAAACTCCATGCCTTTGTAAAACGCGGCTGTCAAAGAATGCGGGTCGCTCAATAACACAGGTTGGTGGTCCTGATATTGAACCTTGCCTCGCCTGGCCCTCGTGAAATCGCCGCTGATGTACTGTCTGAACAACGCGCTGTTCAACCGATCCAGGAACTCAGGACAATCGTGAATGGCAACCAGGTGATCACCGAATTCACGTTGCAATCGCTGCGGCATCCGATATGGGAGGGCCTCTCCATCAACATTGGACAACAACTTGTTCGACAGTTCATCCGGAGGCGTCCAAACATGGAAGCAAACAACGTTGACATGGTTGATCATCTGAAATCTGATTGGCCCCAACAGATCATCACGGCCAAGACTTACCTTGTTTGACGGGTCAGTCCACAGTGTCAACACACCGTCTTCACCTGACCAATGTGAACCTTCGTCAGGGTCGGCTTGCCCCTTTTGTCCTTTAAGTCGTTGGAAGTAACTCAATGGATTGGCATAAAGTTGCCCTCGGCAAAATTGATCAGCATGTCGCTGATTACTGAACATCTTCATCAGAATTTTGGGTCTGTTTGTTCTGTTCATAATGCTCTCTGTGGCATCTTCTAGTATTGGCGTAGTATATTGCTACACCTATTCGATATCCGTGCTGGCGATTCCACCTGCTGATCGACCACCTGACACCTGATGGTCGGTTACGGCGCTGTACGGCTGTCAATGCCGTGCAGATCGGCGGACAGTTGTCCACCTACCCGACCAGCCCCGCTTCGAGCTGTGGAAGCCGCCCCCGTGATGGCTGGCAGCGTCGTGTAGGCGCGCACATCACCACCACTGCCAGCTTCGCGTCCACGTGCGACCAACATTGTTCGTCCGGGAGGATCACCGCGGGCGCCACTTCGCACCAACCTTGGACGAGCCGCCCCCGGGAGTGCAAGAATCTCTCTGGACCCATCCAGACCAACACCTGTACACGGTTTACACATCGAACCATTGTATCATGGTTTGTAAACCCAGACGGAAGGAGCGTGCCCCATGTTCAGCGAGCGTCTTAGACTCGCCCGCAAACGTAGTGGCCTGTCCCTGCGAGCGTTGTCCGCGGCCATGGACGGCATCGTCTCGGCCCAGGCGATCGGCAAATACGAACGGGCGGAGATGATGCCGAGCTCAACCGTGGCCATCGCCCTGGCCCAGGCCCTGGAGGTGCCTCTGAGCTACCTGTTGAGCCCTTCCCGCGTGTCCCTGGAGCGTGTTGAGTTCAGGAAGCTGGCTTCGACTAGGGCCAAGGAACGGGCGGCGGTTGAGGCAGAGGTCCTCGATCGCGTGGACCGCTACCTACAGGTCGAGGAGATCCTGGGTCTCGACATCACGGAACAGGAGGGACCGGAGGGGGCTCCCCATAGGATCAACGCAGTGGAGGAGGCGGAGGGTGCAGCCACGAAGGTTCGCAACGCGTGGAACCTGGGCGGCGGACCGATCGCGGACATCACCGAACTACTGGAAGAGCGGGGCATCAAGGTGTTCAAGTGGCGTTTGCCCGGGTCGGTGGATGGGCTCAGTTGTCGGGTGCACCGGGTCGGAGGGGACGACGTTCCCGTGGTTGTCTGCTCCACCGAGAGGTCGCCCGAAAGGCAGCGATTCACGATTGCCCACGAACTGGGCCACCTGGTCCTGGACATCCCGCCCACGGTGCCGGCGGAAAAAGCCTGTCAGCGCTTTGCCGGTGCGTTCCTGGCACCCAGGGACGAGCTTGCCCGTGAAGTAGGACGGCGCCGACTCAACTTCGGCTTCGAAGAACTCATCGAAATCAAGCACATCTTCGGCATCAGCGCGGCGGCCTTGGTCATGCGCATGCGCGATCTAGGCATCATCACGGAGGCCACGGTCCGGAACATATTCAGCGGCATTGGAAGTAGCTGGAGAACCAAGGAGCCATATCCTCTCAAACGAACCGAGAGCCCAACCCGTTTTCGTCGCCTGTGCCTGAGAGCGCTGGCGGAGAATGAAATTTCGGTGTCCAAGGCTGCAGAGTTGCTCAGACTGAGAGTTAGCGAGATCGAGGGCATCATGGCCGGCACTGCCGAATTGGAAGGCCGATGAAGGTTCTCGTCAGCGACAGTTCCATCCTGATCGAATTCTCGAAGCGAGGGCTGTTGGACAGGATGTTCCAACTCGAGTTTGAATTCGCGGTGCCGGATCTGCTGTTCCACGAGGAACTGATCGATCTGGGCTCGCACACGCGGTCGGATCTCCTGGGTTTGGGTCTGAGAGTTGAGTCCCTGGATGCCAGGGGTGTTGAAGTGGCGATCGCCTATCAGTCCGAACGAAAGGCCTTGAGTCTGGTCGATGCCTTTGCCCTGGCGCTGGCGGCGCATCAGGGGTGGCCCCTCCTCACGGAAGACAGGGCCATGCGCAGTGTCGCAGAAACCAAGGGTATCGCACACCGGGATGCCCTGTGGATCATCGACAACCTGCTTGATGCCGGCATTCTGTCGGTGTCGCAGGCCGTGGTTTCCTTTGAAACCATGCGTGACGATCCAAGATGTCCGGTTTCCAAGTCCGCGTTGGCTGTTCGCCTACGGAAATTGGGTGGTTGAGCCGTGATAGCCGCCTGTACACAGCCTGAGCACAAATCCTTAGCCGAGGCCGACCGCAAGACCTCAAAGTGGGACGTTTCGAGATCGCCTCAATCGACTGCAATCTCGACCTTGTCGCGGCCACCGAACCATCGGACCGAGTACGCTGCGCGGAGGCTATGTCGGGAGTGGTTGCGCACCGCCTTCGCCGTCTACCTGAATATCCAAAACAGGCCACATGCCGAACTGCTGACTCCGGCGAATGGAGGTTCCCAGTGCATTTCTTCACCATGATCCACATCTACCGGGACCCAGAGGATGCGATCTCGCTGCGCGATGTTTGGACAATTGCCGATGGCGAACTCAACAGCATCGCGGCACTCGCGTGGGAGCATCTGCGGAGCGAAGACGAGCTCGTCGCTTTACATCGTGAGGTTGCTTGGGCAGCGCAGGCCCTGATGGAGTTCGCGGATCTCATCCCCTACACGCGTCCAGCAAAAGGTTGGGATCAATACCTGTTGCAATACCAGAACTACCTGTATTTCGAAGCGACGGGTGCGCTTCGAGAGGCGACGGTGGGGATGCTCAACGGATCGCCGCGAGCGGCGAGCGGATTGCTGCGTTCCGTGATGGAGATGCTAATGCTCCATTGCTGGTGGCAGAATCGAATGTCGAGGAAGGACAGTTCTTCGCAGTTTCGCGACTGGCTGGAAGGGCGGCGGCCGAAACCGAAAATCAAAGATGTGATCGAGGGCAACTTCAAGCAGCTCAAGATTTCTGACGATGGCAGTGCACGCAATCACATCAATCGCACCTACAAGCGCCTTTGCTCCTATGTTCACGCGCCGATTCGCGAGGAATCCTTCACGATGCTGAACCGAGGGAATCGGCGATACGTGGGTGTCGGCGTCCTGCGGCACTGGCTGTCCCTGGCCCGGGACGTGATCCGTATCACGCTCGAACAGTTCGTCCATCTGTATCCGCAGTGCCTGTTTCCGGTGGACATTACCAGGAAATTCGGGTTCAACCCGCCAGCTGGGATGTATTTTGACGAGTTCAATTTCGTTCCGCTAAGGGCTGCACTGGGTGGGGACGCAATTGAAACCTATCGGGCACGGATGAAGGATTGCGAGGTCGTGGAAGCGGCGAAACAATTCTACGAATCGATGCCTGATCTAACGCGTGATCAGATCCTCGCAACTTGGGTTGACGACGATGGGTCCGAGGCTCCTGGCGATGAATCGGACAGTCCAGCTGCGCTGTGGCTTCAGACCAAGATGCGACTGCGGGCCGCATTGATGATGCATGCATATTCGGGTCCGCCGGGGAGCCACACTGAGCATCGAGGTGTCTGAGATAAGATTGGCGCCCTTAAACCCAATTTCGATTGACCCGATCTGAGAATGGTCCGTCACCCCACGATTTGGCTTTCCCGGGAAAGCTCTCTGGCGGCCCAGGGCCATCGCACGTCCATTGATCGGGCGGAGGACCTGTCGCGCCGATGGCAAAGCACCAGCCTGTCACAGTCCGCCGCCACGCGTACCATGACTGGCCGTCTTCGGTGACATGGAGCCTGATGCCGGCTTCCTTGGGCAAGCCGTGGCGCGTGAAGTCGTCGTTAAGGATCTTGAGCAGGTCACAGCGGTAGCGACCGCATCTGCGGTGCCAACCCATCTGACAGGTTGCCAGCCAATGCAGAGCATCAATCGTTGCTGCAAACTCCCGGCGGTCCAACCGTCGGCCCTCGTCGTCCAGTTTCTGAGAGCCGCTGTAGCGCCTTAGTCGGTTCTCCTCATCGAGCTTTGCCTGTTCCGTACGTCTCAAGTCGTCGAGGAATTCCGAGACCACACCTTTTGCATCAGGGAACGTCTGGGCTTCACGGAGTTTCCTCGTGAAGTACCAGCGACCCGCGAACTTTCGTACAGTGTCCGCGCGGAAGTGGAGCACAGACAGCAGGGCCAGCCGGGATCGCCAGTGTGACCCTTTGCCGGTTTGTTCCCGGTTGGTGAGGCGAAAGGCCGCATCGTAGGCGACATAGATATTGAAGAGGTATAGGAACGGTACCAAACCGACCGTCAGCCAAACCGGAAGTGCAAAGTCGAGCAGCACCTCCCGCACGTCGAGCTGGTGCCAATGCAAATAGACCTGCCGTGACGCAAAAGCCAAGAGGGCAAGTCCGATCAGGACCAGCACCCGCTCGCAGAATACCTTCACCGGTTTGTATTTTGGCTTCTGGCCGGCCATCGCAACCATCAGACCTAATGCAGCCACCACGAACTGGAATACGAGTTCTCCGGGTAGATTCATGACATACAGGTTCACAAAGAACTCAACGAAGGCAGCCACGCCGACCGTAGCCAGAATCGTTCGTCGAAGGAAGTGCCGATCGTCGCCGTCGGAATCGATCTGTGTGCAGTTAAACAGGAGGAACAACGCAGATCCGAGCGTCCACAGGATCGTGCCCTTGGCAAAGGCGGGGCTCCAGAGCGCGAGCCGTATGCCCATCCAAACCTCAAGGCCGACCCAGGCCAACATCGCTGCAAGAGAGACCAGGATCTGGGGATCGAGGCACGCCCCGACAACCTCGACAAAGCCTTGGCGCACGCTCTTCTGCGAGAAAGCCCATAGAGCGAAGACACTGACCAAGATCAGAGAGGCTACCTCACGGTTGTTGAGCATCGACGTTACGGGTTGAAGCTGGACTCGGAAGCTGGGCAAATATCGAGGCGACGGCCGACATTGGGGCGTTGTACAAGTACGCCAAGGGTCGCTGCAACAACCCTGGCTCATTGCCGGGATCTGTTACTTCGGGCGACGGATCTACCCGGCCAGATAGGCTCCGGCGACTGCCCGGGCCGGGCATGCGTATAGCGGCTGGTGGTGGCCAGCGAGGCATGGCCGAGGAGCTGCTGAACCACGTGCACGGGCGCGCCGCGGTCCAGGCTGTGGCTGGCGCAGGCATGGCGCAGCCAGTGCGGGGAGGGCGCGGCGGCCAGGCCGGCCCGGCGGGCGGCTGCCCTGATCACCTGGCGCACCCCGTGCGGGGTCATGGCCCGGCCGCTGGCCGTGCGGACGGCCGAACTGTCCGGATCCCGGTGGGCCACGAGGGTCCGGAGGCGACGGGCAGGGCCGGCCGGCAGCGCGATGTGGCGGGTGCAACCGCCCTTGCCGTGGATGGCCAGGCTGCAACCGCCGTCGGGCAGGGCGGCGATGTCGCGCACCTGCAGGCCGCAGACCTCGGACACCCGCAGGCCCGCGTAGTAGCACCGGTCGAGGGCGACCCGGCGGCGGCCCGCAGGTTGAGCGTGTCGCGCTCGGAGAGGATGCGTTCGGCCAGGCGGTTGGGGACGGGCGGGGCCTGCACGGCCGCGCCCACGTTGTAGGGCAGGTAGCCGGTGGCCGCGCCGAAGGCCAGCAGCGACTTGAGGCCGGCCAGCCTGCGGGCGCGGCCTGGAGTTCGGTGACCATGTGGCAGTATAGCGCGGTTTATATCCATAAGTGGCCTTATGGATATATCAATCGTGACTACCAGATCGGGTGACGGAATCGAGCGCACGCGACCCCGGATGGCCGGATGCCTCCGTGCTCAAGGCTTGAAGGAACTCACTTTGTAGGAGAAAGGATCTGTCTAAATCATGAATCGATTACTGGCCAACGCGATGGGTGTTCTGAACTTTGTGGTTGGTGTGGTGTTGGTGGGAGGAGGTACCACTTTGGGTGCGTCAAGCGGCTCGTTTTTGAGTTGGTTGACTGGAACTCCAATGAACGATCTGCCTGAAATCGGAACCGCTGTCGGGTTTGCTGTTGGCCTCTTGAGCGCTATTGTGGTGTGCGGTTCGCTGGCGGTGCTCATCTCAATCTACGAAGTCCTCAAAAAGATCCACAAAAAACAGATCCAACAAGCTGACTAGTCCGAATTGCTCCCCAAAAGCATCTACCACTCGTTGGTACTGCATAGTACTAGGCGGCCCGAATGCGCATCGCCTCCAGAGCCTGTCTTGTGAGGCGTCGCTGAGCAACGAGAACTTGATTCCCACCGGCGCCAATAGACGAAGCTGGATCGGTTGGGCCGGACACGGGCATCGACTTGGTGGCCAAGGAACGGGAAGGCGGCTACTACGCCATTCAATGCAAGCTCTCTGCCCCCCATCGACCCGTGCCCAAACGGACCATTGACTCGTTCATCGCTGCTTTCCAGCCGTCATGGTGCATCTTGCGCCCCATTGTCAACGACTCCAACACCTAGATTGCCGACCATCCGGCGGAGTTTGTTTCGCACCTGTGCCGTCTCGTGCACGTGAGCGTGGAAACGGCGTGCATCGTTGATGCCTTGCCGCCGGCGTTGCGGGATTGAACATGCTCATTTGCCCCATTTCCAGTCGGTGGTGTGCTTCCCGCCACTCTACCTGCTGCGAGGTTGCAACCCACCAAGTTCGCAAGCGAACTTGGTGGGTTGTTTGTTTTCGAGGGTTCCGGCACACCGGAATGGCAACAGGCGCCTGCGGCCTGATGCCTAGCTGGACCATACATTGAGGTCGTTATGGCCGGTAATGGTCGTTATCAAGGCCGTGACGCGTTGCCAGGGAACGGTTTGGTTGCCCAGTTCCTGCTCCATGCGCAGGGACAAACCTGTCAGGTCGCCGGACGACAATCCGCTGCTACTCAGTGCGGCTCCCAGCGCACTCTGCGGTTTGAGCCAGGCCCTGATCTCCTTAACCGAGACAAAACGCTGGTCAACCGTCTCCAGAAGTTCGATCTCGGCTGACCAAGGAAGGCGCGCCAGCAGGTCGCTGAGGGCCGCCTCGGTCCAGCGTAGGGATGGGTTGGGATGGTTGGTCCATAGGTTCTCTTCAACCTCCCGCAGGAGCGTGCCCAGCTTATCCTCGGCCCGGAAGTCGAGGAGACTGTGAACCCGTTGGCCCATCAGTGGGAGGGACTGGCTGAAGACCATGCGCCCGCCGCTGGCCAGGACCTTGGCTAGGGCGGACAGGAGATCTTCGGCTTCCTGTGGTCCACCCAGCATGTCCATCCCCAACACGCGCTCGAACCGGAGATCAGGATCCATCTCCTCCAGGTTTGTGCCCAGCACGGGGCGATCCAGTTCGGGAAGTTCGCTGTAGCGGAGATTCAGTCCGGCAGCCGCCTTGGGAGACGAAACCTGGCCCCACACCCCGCCCTCCGGTACGGCGCGGCAGGCTTCGGCCAGGAGCAGGCCGTTGTCTGCGCGCACAACAAGCACCCGGTCGTGGCGCTGCATACCGGCGCGGGTG
>CAZMKQ010000038.1:8929-34274 GCA_964566955.1 uncultured Caldilineaceae bacterium
GTCCTCGCGGTCCGGATCGTCGGGTGAGTAGGTGATTCCTTCGGCAGGTGCATCGGTTTGTTCCGGTGCCGCAGCCAGCAGCTCTTCCCTACGGCGCAAGACCTGGTCCCGAATGGCAGCTTCGTGGCCAAGGGCTCCCGGTTCAAAGAAGACCCGGCCTTCCAACCCGGCCGGCAGGTATTGCTGGGCTACCCAGTGGTCGCGATAGGCATGGGGATACAGATAGCCGGCACCGTGTCCAAAGGCTGTGGCATCCCGATTGCCATCCTTGAGCGAGGTCGGAACCTCCTGGTCCTTCTCTTGCTCCACCGCCTCCAGGGCGGCGAACAGTGCCATCGCCGAATTGGACTTGGGAGCCGTGGCCAGGTAGAGAATGGCCTGTGAGAGTGGATACAGGCCTTCAGGCAGACCAATGCGGTTGAACAGACTCCAGCAGCTTTCCACTACGGCGACCGCCTGCGGATCGGCCAGTCCGATGTCTTCGCTCGCCAAAATGGCCATGCGCCGGAACAGGAAGGAGGGATCCTCACCGGCATAGATCATCTTGGCGCCCCAGTAGAGGGCTGCGTCCGGGTCGGAGCCGCGCAGGGACTTGATGAATGCGGAGACGGCGTCGTAGTGGACATCCCCCTGCTTGTCATAGAGGACGGCCCGCCGCTGAATCGATTCCTCGGCCGTGGCCAGGTCAATCCGGATCACACCCTCCTGGCCTGCGGCCGTGGTGTTCACGGCCAGCTCCAGGGCGTTCAGGGCACTGCGCGCGTCGCCGTTGGCCATGTGCACCAGGTGCTCGCGCGCTTCATCCTCCAACTCAACCTGCTTATCGCCGAACCCGTTGACCGGATCCTCGAGGGCGCGGGTCAGGAGCGTTGAGACCGCGTCGTCGTCCAGTGGCCGCAACTGAAAGACTCGGCTGCGGCTGACCAGGGGTTTGATGACCTCGAAGAACGGATTTTCCGTGGTGGCGCCGATGAAGATGATGGCGCCATTCTCCACATGGGGCAGCAGGGCATCCTGCTGGGCCTTGTTCCATCGGTGGACTTCGTCCACGAACAGGGTGGTCCGCTGTTGTCGATAGGCAAACCTGTGTCCGGCGGCCTCGATTTCCTCGCGCAGCACCTTGACCCCGGCCAGGACGGCATTGAGCGTGACAAAGGCGCTGCTGGAGGTGTTGGCAATGACACTGGCCAGCGTAGTCTTGCCGGTACCCGGAGGGCCGTAGAGGATCAGAGACGACAGCTGGTCGGCTTCAATGGACCGTCGCAGCAGCCGGCCGGGGCCAATGATGTGTTCCTGCCCCACATAGTCGTCCAGCGTCAACGGACGCATGCGGTTGGCCAGCGGCGACTGCTGCTGGCGGCGTTCGGCGGCTTCGGCTTGAAAGAGGTCGTGGGGATCTCGGTTCATCGGCCTAGGGGTAACATCCGGAGAATCGTCCGGCACGGTATGACGCCACTGCGCCTGCATGGTACGACAATGGCGGATTTTGGGGGTGGCCGGGGAACCGGATAGCCCGGCGCGGGGTCCGCCCACCGCGCATGTGATCAGGACCGCAGACGATGCATCTGACTGTGTCGGAGGCAGAGATCAGTTCCGCCGGTAGGATTCCGTGCCACCGCTCGGGAAATGTTTCAACTTGGGCTCAAACCCATGTTGATTCTGGCTCAGACCGGCAACATACGCAGGCTGTGCCTGGAGGGATGCAGCCTGGGTTAGGGCTGGTCCGCGGCATCTGGGCTGTGTGCAGTCATCCAGTGTTCAGCGCGGCGCGCGATCTCCCTTGCCAGCCCACCAAATATCCAGGCGTGCACAGGGTATAGGCCGTACCAATAGGCCAGACCGGTCAAGCCCTTGGGTATGAAGGCTGCTGTTTGCTCCAAATGGGTTGTGCCGTCCTGGGCTTCCCACACCTCAAACTGGAGCCAGGCCCGGCCGGGCAGCTTCATTTCGGCCCTGAGGCGGACCAAGCGGTTGGCTTTCAGATCTTCCACTCGCCAGAAATCCAGCGCATCGCCGATGCGCAAGTCGTCGGGATGGCGTCGTCCCCTGCGTAGGCCCGCACCGCCCAGCAGGCGGTCTACCATTCCCCTAATACGCCACGTCCAGTTGGCGAAGTACCAGCCTCGCGCTGCCCCGATACCGGTACAAACCCTGTAGACGGCTTGGGCCGAAGCTGCCACCCGACGACGGCGCCGTTCAATGATCATCCCTTGGCGGGATTCCAGCCGGACGGGCTGCTCCCGCTCCGGGGTCGTGCCTGCGGCATCACTCCACGATGTGTCAATCCGCCCCTCGTCAAGGTCGTTGGCCACGACGCCGATGGCCGAGGCATAGTCCTGCGGCTCAATGTGCGGGAAGAGCGTGCGAGCGCGATCATCGGTCACGATGACATCGTTGCGGAGGCCCTCAACGAGAGCAACGGTAATGTCGGATGGGATTGGGGTCAGCCAGTGCACCCAATAGGAAGAGAGTCGCGGCGTCAGGACAGGCACGGGCAGCAGTAGGCGCCGGAGCCCCCTTTTTTCGGCATAGCCAAGCATCAGCCCCTTGTAGGTGGTTACATTCTCCCCGCCAATCTCAATGGTGAGGTCCCGGCTTGCCGGTGTGTCAAGGGCGCCAACCAGGTATTCCAGGACGTCTTGGACGGCGATGGGCTGGATGCGGGAATAAATCCACCTGGGGCAGATCATGACGGGGAGACGCTCCACCAGATAGCGGATCATCTCAAAGGAAATGCTGCCCGATCCCACAATGACCGCCGCACGGAATTCCGTGACCGAGACTCCACCTTCCCGCAGTGCTTGTCCTGTCTCTTGCCGAGACTGCAGATGTTGGGAGAGATTGCCCTCCGGGTCTCCCAGACCGCCCAGGTAAATGATGCGGTCCACCCCTGCTCTTTGGGCTGCCTGCCCAAAGGCCCGGGCGGCTTCCAGGTCCAAATTGTGGAAGTTCGCTCCCTGCGACATACTGTGAATCAGGTAGTACGCCGAGTCCACCTCGGCCAACACTTCCGCCAGCGTCTGGGGATCGAAGATGTCGCCAGTCATTATCTCGACCTGAGCGGACCAAGGGCGTGAGAGCACCCGGACCCGACTGCGTACGAGAACGCGGACGCGGTATCCCTCCTGCAGCAGGCGGGGAACCAACCTGCCGCCTATGTACCCAGTGGCTCCGGTAACCAGGATTCGTTCGGAGCGGGCCATCTTACTCCTCGCAGTCGACCGTGCAGGAACGATGCTTCAATGCACTGCTTGAGGTATTGGCGATGATGCTTGCCAAGGTGGTCTTGCCGGTATCCGGTGGGGCGTAGAGGATCAAGGACGACAACGGGTCGGCTTCGATGGACCGTCGCAGCACCCATCCAGGGCCGATGATGGGTGCCTGCCCCACATAGTCGTCCGTTGTCTGCAGGCGCATGCGATGTGAAGTGGCGACTACCGTTGGCGGCGTCCGGGCGGATGTACTGCGCGCGGATTGTATGGGATGGAGCTTCCAGGGTGCGGTGGAATGCTCCGGCTATGCCCATGGCGCAACGCAAGCATCCTCACCCAACAGGCGAGATGTCATTAAGGGGTGGACGGGGCAGTGTTGGTCCTTCTGCGGAACCATTGTTGCTGCTGGCAATTTCCCGATCGGTCGTGTCCGTGCCGACCGGTGGCTACCGCCACCTTCGGACCACACAAAGATCCCGGTTGGACCACAGGGATGGTCGCACCGGTGTGGCATTTCCGACCATCAAGGGCCACATTCCTTTTGTGGCCCGCAGGCCCGACAACGGAAAGCCGTCTGCAAAAGGCGGTTCTTGGGTGCCGTATGGCCGCAACGGTGTGAACGGGCCGGCACCTTGATCTTCCATCGTGACTGGTTAGTCCGACGATCTTCTGGCCCTCGTCGTTTGTGAACCGGCCCAGGTTGCAATCCGGTCCCAGGGTACCGGCCGGATGGTACGCGATTGCCTGGATTGCCGGGGTCCACACGATCCCGGCTATCTGATGTTCACGGCGTACACCAAACTGGCCATGCCTGTCTTTGCATAAACCCGGTGTCCGGTCAACGTCAACGCGATGCGCGTGGGTGGGTCGGATACGAGTGGAACACCTCCGCCCAGCAGGATGGGTACGACACTGACTTCAACTGTGTCGACAAGTCCAACCTCAGCCAGACTGCGAAACAGGGATCCGCCCCCAAACAGCCAAATGTCCTTTCCTGGTTCACGGCGGAGCGACTGGACTACCTCTTGCCAGTTCTGACCGACAATCGTGACGTTGTCGTAATCGCTCTGCCTGAGTGTGCGCGAGAACACGAAGGTGCGAACGTCGGACATCCCTGCCTGATCATGTTGGCGCGTAATCTCGAACGTCTTCCTCCCCATCAGATACGTGTCGAATTGTGCGGACAACTGGCGAAAGTCGATATCCGGGTCGGCTTTGATCCAGTCAAACTCGTGATTGGGGTCGGCAATATATCCATCGAGGCTCATGGCGCAGTTGTAACGAACTCGTCTCATCGGGAATCCTCCAGATGGATCTGTCTGAAACCTTGTTGCGGATCGTAGCAACCGTGGGCCTCCTGACCTGTCTTGCAGTATGGGTTGGAAATTGCCGCGGTGAATGTTGACATGTCAACCGGGTTCCATTCGGCCATTACTCGAAGATAGCGGTTTTCTGACCGGTGGTTGCCGCCGCCAAGTCCACCTTAAGAACCCTTGTTCGGTTCAGGCGATTGGTCTGTTCCAGGGTCGATGTCGCCGCTTCAACGGCATCGGGACGGCTTGGACGGCGAAAGGCAAGCATCCCCGCCCCACGGGCGGGGATGGTCGGTGGCTGCTGCGTTTGTCCGCGCACCAAACCCGGGGGACAGCAGCCACTCCACAACGTCAGGCATTGTCCCCCGTTGGACTGAGGTTGCCAAAGCCTCCCTGCCAGCCGCGCCCATGTCGCCCATGGTGTCTGCCACCGTCAAACCCGCGCCCGAAATTCCCCTTGCGATTCAGGTGATCGGCCTGTTCCTCGGTGAGTGTGCCCGCCTCCACAGCGTCGGCAATGGCCTGCTGCCAGGCGGTGCCCAAGGCGGCCTTGAACTCGGCTGATGTTGTGTCACTGGCTTCCAGGAACGTGTCCACGGCGGACCGGCCTTCCTCCAGAGCCGCGAGCAGTTCATCTGCATTCAAACCCGCATCTTCAGCCGCGGCTTGTAGTACGGCCTGGGCATCAATTGGACCGGTCGACCACATCCATTCACCAAAGCGGCCGTGACCGCCCCGTCCCAAACCCATCCGTCTGAGGTCGCGATTGAGAATGGCATCCATTTCGTCCTGGGTCAGCGTACCCGCCTCCACTGCCGCGGCCAACTGGGACTCGATTTCCGCGTCCACAGCCGTTTTCACGTCGGAGAACTCCAGACCGGCCGCCTCCAGCAGTGTCTGAACACTGTCCCTGCCTTCCTGCGCGGCCGCCTTCAGTTCATCCGGGTTGACATTCAGCGCCTGCGCGGCGGCCGCCGTGATCGCCTCCTTGTCGAAAAGGTCGGTGTGCCGGGCGAAATCCGCGTGGCCGGGTCCCTTGTGCCGCAGGATCGAGCCGAAGTTGCCGCGGGCAATGTGCCGGAAGGCGAGACCATGTTGGTTGCCAGCGGCCGCCACGGCGCCTGCGCCGCCAACGACCAGGAGCGCCATTAGGGCCAGGATGATGAGCCAACGTGCCTTGCGGTTGAGTCTCATGGTTGGTTCCTCTCGTTGCGATGGTCCACCCGATGGCGAACCCGAACGAGAGTCTCCGACGCAAATATGAACACATTGCGAAGTTCACGCGGATGGTTTATGAAGCTTCGCGGCGGTGCCTACGGGGTTGGCTACCGGTCGCAGTTTGGCATGTCGCCTCCTGCCCTCACCGGTGCATCTCGGGCAGCAGGATGTGGGACGGATGTTCGCGGTCGTGGTGCACCGTCTGGTCCGCCAGCCTGAAGGTCCGGTCCCTGCCCAGGGCACCCCCGGTGTTGGGGTTGACGTCGAACCGTGGGAAGTTGCTGCTGCTGATGTCGAGCCGGATGGCATGGCCGGCCTTGAAGACATTGGAGGTCGGATACAGATCGAACTCGATGCGGCAGATCTCGCCTTCCCCAACCGGCTCGGGGTTGGTCCAGCCGCGGCGATAGCGGAGCCGCAGGATGGAGTCCGTGAGATTGAATGCCAGACCGTCCGGGTCGTCCGGCGTGGGTGGGACAACTTCAAGGAGCTTGGCGGTGAAGTCGGTGTCCGGGGCGGAGGTCGAAACATGCAGCACGACCCGGATGGGCCCTGTGATTTCCAGATCTTCCGCCAGCGGCTCCGACTGGAAGCTGAGCACGTCGCTGCGGGCATTCAGGGGCAGGGAATCCGTGCAGCCGAAGAAGCGCGGACTGCCTTTCTGGTCGAAGGCACCCGGCTCCATGATTGGATTCGCGGCGGAGATGCCGCCGCCGATGGTGGGTACCGGATCGCGCGGATCAAAGGTGTACCGGCTGGTGGAGGGTTGGGGGCCCGGTTCGGCGCGGGACAGACATCCGTCCGGATGCAGATACCAGGGCGTGAACGCGGTGTCCGGCAGGGGGAAGTCCGGCTCCTCGCGCCAGAAGCCTCCATGTGACACATGCCCGGTGTATTGACGCCGGTCGCTGCCGGTCCCCATCGTGAAAATCCGAACCGGTTGGCAGTCGGCAAATTCCGTGGGCAGGTCCTTCAGGAAGTGGTCGAACCAGGCCAGGCGCAGATCGTGGTAGTGAATGTGTGAATCGATGCCGAAGTCCACATCGCCGGCAAAGGTTTCCTCCCAGCCACCGTGGGTCCACGGTCCCATCAGCAGCATCTGGCGCGACTGTTTCAGCTTGGCCAGAGCCACGAAGTTCTCGCATGTGGCACGGGCATACGAGTCGTACCAGCCGCCCAGGTAGAGGGTGGGCACGTCGGCATGTTCGGCGTAGTGGCCGGCTATGTCGTAGCCCCGCTGTTGCCAGTACGGGCCGTATTCGCCATGGGTCAGGATGTCCAGGACCCACTGTTCGTAGGATGGGAGATGCCGGAGGGCCGACGCGCCTTTCTTGAACGGGACCCGGCCAAACCATTCGCCGACGTTGGCATAGGCCTCTTCCAACAGGGCGCGCAGGCCCGCGTCGGCCAAGGCCTCCCGGCTGGTGGTTGCCATGCGAAACGCATAGATGATGAACCGTTGCTCAAGGGCTCCGTTCTGGCGCATGGAGGCGTGGTAGTAGCTGGCTGCCCCCACGGCTACGATCATGGTTCGCAGGTGCGGGGGATTGAGGGTTGCCAGGGCCGACTGGTCGCTGCCGCAGTAGGAACCGCCCATCGTGCCCACCTGGCCGTCGCACCAGGGCTGGGCTGCCAACCACTCGACCGTATCGAAGCCGTCCGGGGCCTCCTTGGCGAACGGATACCATTCGCCCTCGCTCATGAAGCGGCCGCGCACATCCTGGAGTACGCAGACGTAGCCCCGACGCGCGTAGTAGCGCCCCATGTCCGCGTTGCCGGGTGCCGCCTTGTCGTATGGGGTTCTTTCCAGGATTACGGGGAATGGTCCCGAGGCCGCTTGCCCGGATGCCGCCGGCCGATAGATGTCCGTGGCCAGGCGGGTGCCGTCCCGCATCGGGATCATCGTGTTGGCCTCCACCGAGACCTGCCAGGTCTGTGCGGAGCCGCGGTAGGGCTGGTTCATGTTGAAGGGTTCCTGATGGATGGACCGGCCCGCGGCGGAGTCGGTTACAGTGTGGGCGTGGCCGGACGGCTTCCCGGCACCGGAAGTTTGTTCGCTGCCATTGTGCAATCCCGCACGCCGGAAGGATTGTAGCCATGGACTGGCGCGCCTTGCTGTTGCCCCGAGAGAAACCGGTGGCGGTCGGCCTGATCGGCCTCGGTAGCTTCGGGCTTTCGTTTTTGAGACAAAGCCTGCATGTTCCGGGCATGTCGGTGGTTGCCTTGTGCGACGCGGACGGGGAGGGCGGTCTGGCGGCGGCCGAGGCGGCGGGACTTCCCCGCCCGATGATCTGCGAAACGGCCGCAGCCGCCCAACGGAGCCTTGAACAAGGGAAGCTGCCCCTGCTGGTGGATGGTACCGAACTGCCGTTTGCGATGCTGGATGCCGTTGTAGAGGCCAGCGGCGCCCCCGAGGCCGGCGCGCGCCACGGGGAGGCAGCCTTGCGGAACGGCTGTCATCTGGTCCTGGTCAACAAGGAAACCGCCTGCACGGCAGGACCGGCACTTGCGGCCATGGCCCGCGCCAACGAATTGGTGTACTCGATGGCGGACGGTGATCAGCCGGCCATGGTACTGGAGATGGTGCAGTGGGCCCGGGTGCTGGGCCTGGATGTGGTATGTGCCGGCAAGGCGGGCGAGGCGGATGTCCCCGCGGGAGAGGTTGCTGCTGGCGGGAGTGGTCCGGTTTCCTCCGCAGGCGACTCGCTGGCGGCAACAGTGCGGAGCCGTTCGGAACGCATTCCACTACAGCAGAGGGTGCGGATTCCGGACATCGCGGAAATGGCCATCGTGATCAACGAAACAGGATTCGGGTGGAACGATCCGGGCTTGTTCGGACCGGCCATGCACTATGCGGAAATGGCATCCATATTGAGGCACGTGGACGACGGCGGCCTGCTCGAGTCCACCCCGGTTGTGGAGATCGCCAACCTGGTTACCCATCCCCGGGCACCCAGCATGGCGGGAGGAGTCTTCATCGTGATCCGGGCCCGGGAGGGAGACGACTGGGGCCAGCTGGCTCCCAAGCGACATCTCATGAGCCCGGACGGGCGGCATATCCTCCTGTGGCGGCCTTATCACCTGCTCGGTCTGGAGACGCCGCTGTCCGTGCTGGCGGCGGTACGACTGGGCGTGCCGACGAGTGGACGAAACGTTGAACACCGGGTGGACGTGGTGGCCCGGACTGAAGTACCGTTCCATGCAGGGCAGGTTTTGTCCATGGACAGGGCTCACTGTGTGCAGGACCTGAAGGCGGAACTGGCTGTCCCGCAGAGTGATGGCCTGGACACCTGTGTGCCGTACTACGTGGCTGCCGGCCGCAGCATGCTGCGGGATGTCCCGGCAGGCCAGCATCTGCGGTGGCGGGACGTTGACATCCCATCGGATTCCAGCTTGCAGAGGCTGCGGCGCGGGGGTGTCTGAGCCTCCGGAGTGCAGCACGCAGGTCCGTCTGAACAGTGGCGGGTTTGTGGCAGAAGGTTGAGGTTCCGAACCTCAACCTTCACGCCTGCTTCCGGCGGCCACCTTGGAGGCGGGCGGTTTGGGCACGGTTTTCGAGCCTGTGGGTTTCGGTCCAAGCCTGGAACGAGCAACAGGGTCCATGTCAATGTTGCAGAGGATTCCCGCTTCTGTAACCCGTTCAGTGGCAGCTTTGCCTACTTCCTTTCAAATCAAAAGGATTCCATTGAGCAGATACATGGGACTATTCCACAGCCATCAGCACTCTGCAGCGATGCCGTTGTCGTGGCGGCACGAGGTCGTCGATCCGCGCTTCCGAGGTGAGGAGCAACTCCTTGAGGTTGGGCCTGGTCATCCGCTCCAGTCTTCGCCATTGCTCAATCGAAAGGAGCACCGCGGCTTCCACGCCTCTTCTCGTCACGATCTGCGGACCTTCGGCAAGGGCGGTGTCAAGAAGCTCGCTGAATCTTGACTTGGCATCTTGGACTGACCATCTCTTGTTCATGATATGCACCAACCGGTTGAAGATGGCTAGTTGTAAGACAATACTACAGTTGTACATAATTGCAGTATTAATCAAGGTGCATAATCCTCTTGGACATGCATGGTGGACATGCGGTGTACTCTGGTCTGGTGTTTGGATTCCGATGGAGGGCACATGGCATGGATGCGGATTGGCAGGCTATCCTGACGGCAGAGAGTCGGCCGGTTGAACGCTGTGTATTGGGTATTGCCGCACACCTATCCTGAGAACCGGTTCCATAAACTCCTGTTGGGAACCGGGCAGAGGGGGCTTGAATGATGTTCGACATACTGATCCGTAATGGAACGCTTGTGGACGGTACCGGTGCCGAGGCACGCCAAGCAGATCTGGGTATCAGGAATGGGGTTATTGCCGACATCGGGGATCTGGGGGACGCGACCGCCGACCGGACTATCGATGCAACCGGCCAAGTGGTGGCTCCCGGTTTCATTGACATCCATACCCACTCGGATCTGACCCTGTTGGCGGAGCCCCATGGCCTCAGCAAGATCCTGCAGGGAGTCACCACGGAAGTAACCGGAAACTGCGGCTACAGCCCATTCCCCATCTCGCCCGAAAGAACGGACACGCTGCGTGAAACACTCAACAGTGTCTTCGGCGATGCCGTTCCGTGGACATGGCAGGACTTGGAGGGGTACCGGCAGGCGGCTGCGGAGATTGGTCTGGCTATCAATATCGCCCCTCTGGTGGGCCATAGTGCCGTACGGGGCATGGTCGTGGGATTCGAGGATCGTCCGGCCACGGCAGACGAGATCCGGGCGATGAACTACCAGGTGGATCAGGCCATGGCCCAGGGAGCCTTCGGTTTCTCAACCGGACTGACACTGCCTCCCAGCGCCTATGGCGACACGACCGAGATTATCGCCCTGACCGAGGCCATGGCCCGGTGGCCCGGACGCATTTACACCAGCCACATTCGTTGTTGGTCCGGTTACCACATTACAGGTGTCCAGGAAGCTGTGGATATTGGGTTGGCCACGGGGGTACCGGTTCAGGTGGCCCATATGGCCGTCAATGATCCCCGACATTGGGGTGAGGCGGATACCGTGATTGAGGTGTGCGAGAGCGCCGTCAAGTCCGGCCATGACGTGACTTTCGATGTTTATCCCTATGACGCCAGCAGCAGCGGTTTCAGCCAGTGCCTGCCCACATGGGCCCAGTCGGGTGGCCCCGCGGCCCTGCTTTCCCGTATTCGGACGCCGGCAACGCGTCGGCAAATCCGGGAAGACATGCTGGCAGAGGGTCTGTTTCGCGGTTGGCCTTGGCTCTGGGATCGGCTGCTGGTCAGCACAACCCACACGGAGGCGGCCAAACCCTACGAAGGGTTGACCATTCAGGAGGCCGCCCATGAGATGAATCTGGAACCGGTGGATGCCGCCCTGACCCTGATGGATCTTGACGATGCCCGTCTGACCATCATTTTTTTCTATCGCACGGAAGAAGACATGTGCGCCTTCCTTACCCACCCCTTGGGCATGATGGGTTCCGATGGCTTGGCCCTGACCCCTGGAACCCGAGTGGGCACCGGTCGCCCGCATCCCCGATCCTACGGAGCCCATGCCAGGGTATTGGGACGGTATGTGCGTGAGAAATCGATCCTCACGCTGGAGGAGGCCGTTTACAAAATGAGCGGGCAGGTGGCCGATCGTCTGCTTCTCCGGGAGCGGGGACGGCTGCAGCCCGGATACAAGGCGGACATTGCGATGTTCGATCCGGAGACAGTCGCTGATCGCGCCACTTTCGAGGATCCGCACCAGTTCGCCGCGGGGGTTTCCCATGTGTTTGTGAATGGCGCCTTGGCTGTGAACAACGGCGCGTATGTTGGTTCACGCACGGGCCAGGTGCTGGATGCAAGCCAATCCTGATGGATTCGACAGGCAGCGGCCTCGATCAGGGGCCCGTCAATGCCGAGTGCTCGTCCGACCGCTACCCCTCTTGGCCGGCTGCCCAAACAACCTCGTCGAACAGGGGTCGGCCAGCCGAGGCGTACATGTGGTCGAACTTCGATGACACGTTCCAAGGCCACGTCGGCCATGGCCTTGATCCGCCGCAACGGAGGGTCCCGGAGCACCCGTTCCTCCAGATCCACGATGGTCAGCAGGCTGCGTTGGGGAGGGGACGACCGCGTAGCAGGGGTTCCTCTGTCGCCAAGGGCAACCTGTTTCAATTGCCCCCGTTTTTCAGCAGCTTGGCCCGAGGGCCCTTCCGTGTGCGATCTCAATCCGCTCTTGATTGCAAACGTCGGAGCTGGCCTTTGCCATGTTCCCGGATCCATTCGTAGCAGGCCTTGCACAGGTCCTTGGCGTAATGGTTCTTCTGCCGGTCGCAACTGGGACAGACAAATGCAGCGCTGCGCGGCCGCTTGCGGCGTAGCTCCCGCAGCGGTCGGTCGGGATGGCGGAGGGCCTGCTGGTAGTGGCCCATACAGACTGGATCACGGTTGCGTGGGTCCCGCAACCGCCCTCCGCGGTTACATTCGGGACCTGAGCAAGGGGGATGGTTGGCCACTCGATCACCCCATCTACAGGAACCACACCAGGCAAGCTACTTGCAGGACCAGCCAAAGTCCTGCAAACATCCATCCAGCCATCCAGATGTGGAAGAGGCTCCAGGCGCGGATGCCGAGAACCTGTGTCATGGATCCGAGCCACATGGCGGGCATGGGGACAGAATCAGAACTGAACACCTGTTCGGCGTGAACAGCAACAGTTGCAGAAAAAGAGGCAATCAATGCCAAAATCAACCGATAGGCGGGACGAAGCCGGAAGATCGGACACGGTATAGTCATAGTGATGCTTTCAGCGCAACATTCGGCTCGTTCCAATATAGCATACAGCTGGCCTCCGTCCCGGGAAGCAGGCCGCCGCGGCCAGCTCCGTCTTTGGCCTCCAGGACCACGTCCGGTCGGCATCGTTGCAGGTTCATGCCCACAGCTCTCGGTGCACCGCCGAATCTTGGCAGCTGTTGTGTGAATACCCCTGTCAAGAGGCCGGTCTCCGCGGTCGTCGGCAGCACTTCGTGCGCTACTACATCCTGGCCGTCCGGCGGATACATCCTGCTGGACCTCGTCAGCCACCGGCGGGGACCTTCTGGGCAGAAGAACGGCCGGCACTGCATCAATGAACCCGCCAGTGCAAATGTCCCGCTTGCTACCAGGGGCATGGCAGGACCGGCAGCCAATTGAAGTGGTGGGAGATGTAAAGGCCGGTCGCGACGGGCGCGGTCATAGGGACCGCGCACGCCGTCATCATCGGGACAAAAGCCTCACCAACAGAGGGAAAATTTCATATGAAACGCCGTTGCTCATCATCGCTGCACTGCCATTATCGACAGGATGCCACTCTCATCTGACACCGCGATACAGCGATCATCCGGTGACCAGGCCAAGCCGGCAATTGGGGATTTGAATACAGCATCCGCCAGCAAAACGGGTTTCTTCTCGACTTTCCAGATTGTCAGCAGACCATCGTTGCCACCGGAAGCCAGCAGCATACCCCGGCGTTGAAACTTCAGGTGCTTGATGAGTTGCCGATGCCCTTCCAGCGTGATCGGTTGAGTGTTGGCCGGCCCCTTGCCGGAACAGTCCCAGATCACCGCCTGAACCCCGCCGCCGGTTGCCAGGTAGCGACTATTGAAGCTCCATGCCAGTTCCAGCACCTTTGTTTGGTAGCCCCACATCTGCAAATCCTTCCCGGTATCGGTGATCCAAAAATGCACCGTCGAGTCCTGGTCGCCAGTGGCGATGAACTTTCCATCGGGACTCCATTCCAGTGTGAGCGTCGATCCCTGCCATTCGAAACGGTGGAGCGGTTCCGCTTTTTGGGGGTCGTACAGCACGACTCCATTGTAGGCAGAGATGGCGAACTGTTTGCCATCTCCGCGCCACTTGATGTCGGTAATGGTGCTGTTCGCATCGGGATATTCGTAGTTCAGTGCCCCGGTGGCGTCCCACATGCGCAGTTTGCGCCCGGCGGCCGACACCAGCGAATCGCCCGCAGGGCTGAAAGCGACACGCTCCACCCAGCTGGCGCCGCCAGCCATTTCAGCGGTCTGCGTTCCTGTCCCGGCATCCCACAGCCGTACCTTGCCGTCCTGCCCGACGCTGGCGAGGAGACGACTGTCTTTGTGCCACGAAATCGCCATCGTGCCGAGGGGATGGCCGGGTAGCTGGTGCTGTACCGCGCCGTCTGCACCATTGAACAACGTGATGGGTCCGGACACGCCCGCCACAGCCAACCTTTTGCCATCCGGCGACCATGCCAACGCAATCGGATGATCGTCAATGTCGGTACGCCATATCGCCTGGCGCGATGGCTGTGGCGGTTTGCGCTTGTTTTTGCGCTTCTTCGTTACACGAGGCATGCGCGGAAGCCTTCTTCCAATGCAGCCCGATCCAAGCTGCGTCCGATGAAAATCATCTTGTTGTGACGTGGTTCATTCCCCCACGCACGATCCGGGCGGCCATCGAAGAGCATGTGCACCCCCTGAAATACGAAGCGCTCATCCCAGCCGCGCACGCTCAACACGCCTTTCATGCGGAAGATGTCCTGTCCCTGCACGCGCAACAGTCGACTGAGCCAACCATTGAGCTTCTCCAAGTCAAAATCACCGGGCAGGGCGATGCCAACCGAAGTCACTTCTTCGTCGTGTTCATGATCGGGCTTGTACTCGCGGGTTTCGAGCGGGGCATGCACGGCATCCGTGCCGCACAGGTGCGCGTCGAATTCATCAGGGTGGTGTTCGGTGAACAGCATGTAATGGCCCGGCTGTTGGATCGCGAAATTGAAGACGGTCTCGCCGTTTTGGTTCAGCACGAGCTGGTTGTGCTGTCCCTTGCCGAGGTGCAGCGTTTCGCCTGCCTGGACTGCCTGCTCATCTTCGGAGTACGTCAGCACGGCGTCCATCAACGTCTCTTCCTTCGTCGACACTCCAACATTGGCCAGTGGGAGCAGTGCGGCCCCCATTACCGGATCAGGGCCTTCGCTCATCACCCATTCGTAGGTCCCGGTGTTCAGTTCATAGATGCCCGACCATTCAAACGGGTATTCCGGCTCCATGAACTTCGGGTCGATTTCCAGCGCCCGGTCGAGGTTGAAGCCGCCCACATTGAGAATCTGGTCCATCTCGACCACCGCGTCGCGGGTGCGGCAGATTTTCGCCATGCTGTTCATGCTTTTGATGCGGGCTTCGAGTCTGTCGAGGTCTTCCGGGGCAACCAGATCAACCTTGTTGAGCAGGATCACATCGGCAAAGGCAACCTGTTCTTTTGCTTCATCGCTGTCGTCGATGTGTTCCCAGATGTGCTTGGCATCCACCACCGTGACAATCGCATCCAGCAGCAATTTTTGCTGCATGTCGTCATCCACGTAAAAGGTTTGCGCAACGGGACCGGGATCCGCCATGCCGGTGGTTTCGATCACGATGTAATCGAACTTGTCGCGACGCTTCATCAGGTGACCGAGAATGCGAATCAAATCGCCCCGAACGGTGCAGCAGATGCATCCGTTGTTCATCTCGAAGATTTCTTCTTCCGCGTCGATGACCAGATCGTTGTCAATGCCGATTTCGCCGAACTCGTTTTCGATCACCGCGATTCGCTTACCGTGATTTTCGGTCAGGATGCGGTTGAGTAGCGTGGTTTTGCCAGCTCCCAGAAAGCCAGTCAAAACGGTCACTGACACTCGGTCTTCAAGTGTGTTCATCATGTTCCTGTCTCCTTTATGCAACAGTTGTCTTGGGTAAATGGCGCTTCAATGAGCGCCCGCGTCAGCACAGTCTTTGGTTGATGCAGCATCCCGGTGATGGCGATCAACGGCATGGCTGGTCAGCCTCCCGCTGCGATGGCTTCATCCAGCGCAAACAACGGGCGGTAGGCATCATGTCCCGTGCCATAGGTTCGATCCATCAAGGCAGCGTACTCGGCGGCATAGGCTGGATTAACGCGCCAGCGCACGCCGAGATATTCCGCCGATTTGACGACGCCCAGCACACCGTGTTTGATTTCCTCAAAGGTGTAATCCGGCCCCACCGGGACGCACAACCAACGGGCGAGGTTTGCCGCCGTTGCCCGATGCTCAGGCGCGCCGTCAGAACGCAGCGCGGCATAATGCAATGGCTGAATCTGTGGCAGCGAGCGCACGGGCGTGTTTTCCTGCTCAACGTAGGCGTAAAACGTGGCGACATCGCTCTCTCGCGGGATCTGCACCGCGACCCCGGTCGCCAGCGCCAGCTGGTTCGGCTCGTGTGTCTCCAGCCCGGCAGCTTCACACAGACCTCGCCGCACCTCCGCCAAATTCTCGCTTTGGCGCTCTGCCAGTTCCGGCAGACGTTCACACTGGGCCAATGCCTGCGCTGCGTTCGGGCCGTCTGACGGCTGACGCAACGCTCTCACCTCTGCATGGAGGGCCTCGTCCCTGAATACCAACAGCGTACCGGGGCGGTCATCGGCATCAGGCAGATGTAAGCCGTACAGCGTCACCGCCGGGCGCTCTGCCGCGCCGGGCGTAGGCAGGGTGTCGGCACAGTCGAGCCATGTAGCGTTCTGTGGTTGCCACAACCCGCGCACCACCTGTGTCCAGGTGAAGCGCGTACTGGACGGTGCGAGCCGTAGATGAGCGTCAAAGTCCAGAAAGCGCGGCAACGCCTTGTGACGCTTGACCGACTCTGTCAGGTCATGGCTGGCATTCGCTGGGACACCGACCCATTCGCCTGGCTGAATCCCCGCCGCCTGATGCAGCAAGCAGCGAGCGCGGTAGGCATCGCGCACCAGCACAACCCACGCGCCGCCCAGGCGTTCCGACCATGCCGCTTCTGCCGTTTCAAGCGTCGCCTCGGTGTGCAATGCTGCGTTGGCAGGCAGGGTCAGGAGATCATCCAGCTGTGGATGCGCGGCATAATCTGTGCCACGCACCGGCAAACCACCGAGCGCCTCCACCGGGCAGAAGCCCCCTAACCATAACGTTGCCCAATCAACCGGTAAATTCAACATCTTTGTCCTTCTTGTTATGCCAATTCAAAATGACTATGCAGTTGAGGTTGTTGCATACCGGGACAATCTTTTCGACCTTGGGGAAGTGCACGCCGACCAGTGCCTGGTCTAACCCGCCGGAACCGTGGCCAGCCGAGGTCCCGCAGTACACCAACGGTGCCGCCATCGCGCGGGTGGTTCCTATCGCCGTGCGGCCGCCACCGCGTAGGCCACCGCAAAGATGGCCGTCGCCACCAAGGCCATGGCCGGGCCGGAGGCCACATTCAGGTGGTAGGAGGTGTACAGGCCCACCACCGCCGCCGATACGCCAAACCCCGCACTCAGGATCATGGCGTGCTCAAACGTGCGGGCCACCAGCAATGCGGCCGCAGCAGGGGTGATGAGCAGTGAGATGACCAGAATGATGCCCACGGCCTGTAGGGCCGTGACCGTGGCTATGGCCAGCAATACCAGAAACAGGTAGTCCAGCCGCGTGGCAGACAGTCCCGCCACCTTGGCACCCAGCGGATCAAAACTGACAAACAGCAACCGGCTGTGCAGCCCGTACAGAACCGCCGCCACCACCGCGGTCAGGATCGCAGTCACTACCACATCCACCGGCGAAGCACCCAGCACCTGGCCCAGGAGGAGATCCTCCAAATTGAGTCGGACGTGGCGCACCAAGGGCAGAAGCGCCACGCCCAAGGCAAACAGACCGGCGAAAAGGATGCCGATGGTGGTGTCGGCACTGAGGCCTGTACTGTGTACCAACCAACCCAGCAACAGTGCGACGACAATGGCGGAGGGCACGGCACCCCACAGGGGGTGCAAGCCGACCAACACCGCCGCTACCACACCAGGCATGACAGAGTGGGCCAAGGCGTCGCTCATGAATCCGAGATCCCGGGTAACCACATGGGTGCCCAGAAGAGGACACATGACTCCCACCAGGACTGAAACCGCCAACGCCCGCGCCATGAACTCGTAGGTAAAGGGCGCGACCAGCCAGCTGTGCAGAATTTCCATCGGCTCGGTTGTTGGCCCGTGGGCCAGACGCGTTGCCCGTCAGACGGTGCCCACCAAATTCCGGATAACCCCGGATGCCACGAGGTCCCGGGTGCGGCCAAATCCGACCACTCCCCGGTTCAGGCACAGGCAGCAGTCGCAATTTTTCTCCACTTGGTCCACGGCATGCGAGGCCAGCAGAATGGTGCGTCCCTGATCGCGCAGGGCATGCAGGATTTCCATCAGGGACTCCCTGGATCGAATATCCACTCCGCTGAAGGTTTCGTCCAGCAGCAGAATGTCGGCGCCTTGCGCCAACGACCGCGCCAGGAACACCCGTTGCTGCTGGCCCCGGGACAGCGATACCATCGACTCCCCCCTGTGTGACCACAGTCCCGCCTGCTGTAGGGCCTGCTCCCCAATTTCGATGTCCGCGGGACGGAACCGTCGCAACCATTGATGCCCGCGGATGCGACCCTGCATGACCACCTGGAGGACGCTCAGGGGCACGCGCCAGTTGATTCGTTCCTTTTGGGGCACATAGGCCAAGGCTCTCGGGTTCCCGGAGGCCGGCTGGCCGTGAATCAGCACTTCGCCGCAGGCGAATGGCTGCAAGCCGGCCAAGACTTCAAACAGCGTGCTCTTGCCCGCCCCGTTGGGACCCAGAACCCCCACCATCTGACCGGAGTCGATCTGGAACGACACGCGTTCAAGGGCGTTTGTGTCCCCAAAGGCCACAGTCAGATCGCGAACTGCAATGGGCACGGAAGTCATGGTATTCGCAACTACTCCGTCACGGGGGTGACAAGGCCTCGGCCATCCAGATGTCGCGGATGGCCGAGGGAATGGTGTGTGCGCCTGCTCCGTTACTGGGTTGACAAGGCCTGAACCATCGTTTCGACATTGTGTCGCATCATGTCGATATAGGTCTCGGCTCCGCTGCCCGGTACTCCCAGCGAACCTGTGTACAGCCGCACGACAATGCCGACCCCGGTCTCCTGTGCCAAGTTGGCGGCCAGCTTGTCGGTCAAGGCTTCGGTAAAGATGGCGTTGACGCCATGGTCCTTGATGGTATCCACCAAGCGGGCGAGGGCCTGCGCCTCGATTTCCGCACTGGTACCCAGACTCGGAATGATGGTACCCACTATCTCAAAGTCATAGAGGTGGGCAAAGTACTGGAAGCTGTCGTGCGAGGTCACCAGCACCCTTTGTTCCGCCGACAGCATCGATACCTGCTCGATAATCCAACTGTGCAACTCTTCGAGTTCGTGATCGTAGCGGTGAGCTCGCTCGGCATAGATCTCTGCATGCTCGGGATCCGCAGCGCCCATGGCCTGCGCCAGACCGGTCACAGCTGCGCGTACCCGCAGCGGATCGAACCAGAAGTGCGGATCCTCCGAGCCATGTTCGTGGTGATCGTGGCCATGTGCATCCTCCATCGCCTCTTCGTGGCCGTGGGCATCCTCGTCATGGCCGTCTTCGTCATGGCCGTGGGCATCCTCGTCGTGGCCGTCTTCGTCATGGCCGTGGGCATCCTCGTCGTGATCGTCTTCGTCATGGCCGTGGGCATCCTCGTCGTGATCGTCTTCGTCGTGGCCGTGGGCGTCCTCGTCGTGGTCGTCTTCGTCGTGGCCGTGCCCTTCCTCGTCGCCATGGGCATCCCCAGTACCTCCCATCGGCAAGTAGGGCAGGGGATCGATGAACTCTTCCAAGCTAATCACAATCGCCTGGTCGGCCCGCGCCTGCTCGAACAATTGATCAAGCCAACCGGCCTCCAGTCCCATGCCAATCATGACCACCATATCGGCGTCGGCCACCCGCGCGACATCCTGGGGCCCGGGCTGGAACATGTGCATATCACCCCCGGGGGGCACAAGTGCCGACACTTCCACGTGGTCCCCACCAATCTGGTGGACCCAGTCGGCAACGATGCTGCCGCTGGTCACAATCCGCAAGGGTTGACTCTCCGCCGCTGGACCGTCACCGGTGACAGGAACCTCCGGTGATACGACACAGGCCGCCAGGGCACTGCCGATCACAATCAGAAGAATAGGCAGAAGCCGAAAGATCGAACGCGGTACAGGCATGGCGATGCTCCTAGGGCAACACTCGACTAAGGTATATTAATATAGCACAGCATACAGTTGGTTGGCTTCCTGCCAAGAATCGACGTGGGAACACTCACGTTATTAAATCGGGTGGTGCCGGCTCTGGGTAGGATGGGCTGTTGCATCCCGTTTCGGCGGCTCCCCCATGGCCGACACCGCCTCCGCCCCCTGGTTTCCCTGTTTACCGAAGTCGACGCTCCCCGTTGGCCCCAAGCCCGGCCATATGGCCGGGAGAATGTCCTCCGGAGGCAGCCTGACCGTCATCTGCGGTACCGACTATGTGCTGTCGCTCCAGAGCAACCCTGTCGCAGTTGCACGAGGCCGTGGCCGAGACCTTCGTCGTCAAGCTGGCTGAGGGTTTCAAGGGTTGCGATCACGACTGCCACAAGACCGTGAACAAGAACCACGGCCGCATTGAGACGCGCCGCTGCTGGGTGCTGGGGCCAGCGGAAATCCCCGATATGTGGACTCCGACCAGGCCTGACCCGACCTGCACAGCCTGGTCCTGAGCGGGGACCAACGGCGACAGGGTGAACAGGCCGTCTCGGAAATTCTCTACTACATCTCCAGTCTGTCGGCGGATGCGCGGGCCGTGCGCAGCCACTGGAGTGTTGAGAACCGTCTGCACTGGGTCCTGAACATGGCCTTTCGAGAGGACGAAAGCCGCATCCGTACTGGCCACGCCGCCCACAACATGTCGCTTTTGCGCAGGCTGGCCCTCCAACCTGCTGCGCCGGGAAACCATCGCCGCCAGGAGCAGCAGGTTGGCTGGAACGACGGATACCTGCTCAAGGTGCTGTCAAATCAGAGTGCGATTGCCCTCCCCCACATCGGTTCACAGCAGGAATCCAACCAGCTGCATGGTATATTAATATAACCGAAACAAGTGTTGCCCCAGGAGCATCACCATGCCTGTACCGCGTTTGATTTTCCGGCTGCTGCCCGTTCTTCTGATGGTGATCGGCAGTGCCCTGGTGGCCTGTGCCATGCCAGCGGCCCCGACCGCCGAGAGCGATCCGGCATCGACGGCCGCGCCTGATGATCGGGAACGCCCCATCTTGAAGGCGGGCGTCATCTGGCTCGACAGCCCCTTGGACCCGGTGGAGGGCGGCTACGTCGCCACCCAATCGGGAATGTCGGAGACCTTGTTCCGACTCTCAGGCACCACCCTGAGTCCCGAACCGTGGCTGGCGACGGAAGCCACTCAGGTTGACCCCTTGACCTGGAGGATAGGAATCCGGGAGGGCGTCAAGTTCCACAACGGGAACGTGATGGACGCGCAAGCGGTGAAGGCATCCCTGGAGAGGGCTATCCGATTGTCGGCGGCGGCGGCCGATACATTGACCGTTGACACCATAACGGTTGAGGACGGGCAAACCATCACCATCAAAACGACGGTGCCACAGCCCACCCTGCCGGGTCTGTTGATCTTGCCTGCCCTCGCCATCACCGACGCGCCTGCGGCGGATGCCGCCGGCCAGGACAATTTCATCGCTGCCCGCGCCCTGACGGGACCGTACATTCCCACCTCGTACGTCCAGAAGGAACACCTTTACAGCGTGGCCCATGACGACTACTGGGATGGTACGCCTCCGCTGGCCGGCATCGATCACATCGCCATTCCCGACACCAACAGCCGGGAGTTGGCCCTGCAGGCCGGAGACATCGACGTTGCCGTCAACGTATCACCGGATGGTGCCCAGGCGATCAACGCCCACTCCGGTACACATACCCAGACCTCCGGCATCGGCACCTCCCTGGTCCTGTGGTGGGTCAATTTCGAGCGCGGTACGCTGGCCGACCCGCTGGTGCGCCGGGCGGTGGCCCACGCCATTGACCGGGAGAGCATCGCCGGTCTGGTTACCCCTCCGGGATCCGGATCTTTCGCTGAGCTGCTGCTCCCGGAAGTCCTGACCTCCTGCCCCGGCGTGAGCGCGCTGGGCTACGATCCTGACGAAGCCCGTAATCTGCTGGCCCAGGCCGGCTACAGCGACAGCGACGGCGACGGAATCCTGGACAAGGCAGGTCAGCCGCTGGAAATTGTTATCGGCGGTTACCCCGAGCGGTTCCAGCTGCCGATCATGGCGGAGGCCGCCCAGGCGATGCTGTCCGAGGTGGGCATCAATGCCGAGGTGCTCATAACAGAATGGTCGGTGGTCAAGGAACCCGCGTGGGACCTCTTCGGCTGGTACAACACTATCGTGCAAGGCGGGGGAGACCCGGTGTTCAATATCAGCAAGTTTGCCGGGCTGCAGGGCGACGCCAGCGGCAGCGGGACCAACAACTATGGGAAATACGACGCGTCCCGTCTGGCGGAGATAATCGCCCCCTCCGTCTCCGTGTCCGACCTGGAGGAGCGAAAGGCGATAGCCTGCGAGGCCCTGGCGGTGGTCACCGAAGAAGCCGCATTTTTGCCGGTGGCGCATGTAAATCATGTGTACGGCGTCAGTGACCGGGTCACCGATTTCGAGGCCCACCCAACCTCCCATTATTTCTTCAACCACCGCGTCGGACTGAGCGAGTGAGCCAACGGGTACGGATATAGGTTCTCCGGCATGGGAGCATACCTGCTCCGAAGGTTGGTTACGCTGCCGCTGATGCTCTTGGCCATCTCGGCCGCCAGTTTCGCCCTGCTGAATCTGGCGCCGGGCGATCCCGCCGAGATGGTCCTGTATCAGCGCAACCCCACCGAGACACCCAGCCCGGCTGCAGTGGCGGCGATGCGCGCCGAGCTGGGCTTGGACGCTCCCCTGCCGGTACAATATGCTCGCTGGATGTCCCGGGTGTTGGCGGGCGACATGGGCCTCTCCTATGTGACCGAGCGGCCTGTGGCCGCTCAGTTGGCCCGCCGCACCGTCCCGACGGCCCTGCTCACTGTGGTTGCTTTGGGCCTGGCGTTGCTGGTAGCCGTGCCCATGGGCATCCTGTCCGCACAGCGACGGGGCAGCGCCGTGGATGCCATCGCACGCTTGGTGGCACTGGTGGGCGCCGCGGCGCCATCCTACGCTTTGGCCTTCGGACTGATCATCCTGTTTGCGGTGAGATTGTCCTGGCTGCCGGCCGTGGGCTACGGTTCAGCAGCCCAAGCCGTACTTCCGGCCATCGCCCTCTCCCTCGCACCCATGGCGCAACTGATGCGGCTGATACGCGCCAGCATGTTGGAGACACTGGGGCAGGACTACATCCGCACGGCGCGGTCCAAGGGACTGTCCCAACAGACCGTCGTCACCGGACACGTCCTGCGCAACGCACTGCTGCCGGCCATCGGAGCCACCGGAGTGAATCTGGGCTACCTGCTGAGCGGTGCCGTCATAGTGGAGACCATCTTCACTTGGCCGGGTTTGGGGCAGTTGATAGTGGGCGCGGCGCTGACCCGGGACTACCCCGTGGTACAGGGGTTCGTAACTTACATTGCCGTGGTGGTGCTCCTGGCCAACCTGGCGGCTGATATTGCCCTGCGCATCGCCGACCCGCGCTTGCGCTTCAGTCAAGGCGAGATGTAAAAGCCAATGACGGGCGACACCGCAAAGGCCATGGAACGCCTCCCCTCAACCTTCATCCACGGCGGCTCCCGGCGGCGCGGGCAGTGGATCGGGTTGCTGCGGGAGCCGGGGACCGCCTTGGGACTGCTCTTGGTGGTGTCCCTGCTGCTGGCGGGACTGGTGGCGCCCTGGCTTCCCTTGGATGACCCTACGCAAATCAGCCTGTCTCATAGATTGCACCCCCCGTCCCTAGAAAACCTTCTGGGCACCGACCATCTGGGCCGAGACACCTTCAGCCGCATCGTCCACGGTGCCCGCATGACCTTGCTGGCCGCCTCCGCCACCCTGGTTCTAAGCATGACCATTGCGCTGGCGGTGGGCATGGTGTCCGGTTACAACGGCGGCTGGCTCGACACGGCGTTGATGGGTGTGGTGGACCTGCTGCTGGCCTTTCCTTCGCTGATCTTGGCGCTGGCCGTGGCGGGCGCTTTGGGCCCCGGTTTGTTCAATGTGCTGCTGGCCGCCGGCGCCGTGTGGTGGGTGGGCCACGCCCGCATCATTCGCGGGATTACCCTGGGGGTGCGAAATATGGAGTATGTGACGGCGGCGCGGGCCGTCGGAGCCAGCAACCTGCGCATCTTCCGCCGGCACATCGGGCCGAATATTCTCGGCCCGATCGTCGTCATAGCCTCCCTGGATGTCGGCTGGATTATCCTGGGCATCGCCGGTCTCAGCTTCCTGGGGCTTGGAGCCCAGCCGCCCACGCCGGAGTGGGGCGCCATGCTCAACGACGCCCGCCCCTTTTTGCAGACCGCGCCGCGCCTGTTGCTCATGCCGGGGGCGGCCATCTTCATCGCGGCGCTGGGGTTCAACCTGCTCGGTGACGGCCTGCGCGACCTGCTGGCACCCCAAGGCATTGACAAAGTGCATTGACAAAGTCGTCATAGGGCCATGATCGGCTCCCGTTGGGTGGGGTTGCGGGCCACCATCTTGCGCGCGGCATGGCCGGTGCTCAGGCGGCAGCGGTCCTCCTGGAAGGTGTCGTCCAGTACCTAGGGCACGCTTGCGTAAGTATCATGGCTAAAATAGGGACGGTATGGAATCCCCCATGGACAGAGGCAGGCACTCATGGCCCGCACCCGCGGCTTGACCTTGCAGGCGACGGACCGACCGACCCTGGAGCAGTGGGCGCGGTCGCAGAGCCTGCCCCACCACCAGGTGCAGCGCGCCCGCATGCTGCTGGGCCTGGCGGCCGGACAGACGCTGGCGGCCGTCGCGGCCGCCACGGGCACCAGCGACGAGACGGTGGCGCGCTGGCACAACCGGTACCTGGCCGAGGGCTTGGAGGGGTTGGCGGACCGCCCCCGCAGCGGTCGGCCACCGACCTACACGGACGCGGACCGGGAGGCCATGTGGAAGAAGCTGCAGGGGGACCCGCCCGACGGCCACACCCGCTGGAGCCTGGGTTTGATGGCCCGGGAGACGGGCATCTCGACCGCCCAGCTGAGCCACTGGTGGTCGGCGGCCGGGATCCAACCCCACCGCGTGCGCACCTTCAAGCTGTCCAACGACCCCCGGTTCGAGGCCAAGCTGCGCGACGTGCTCGCGGTCTACGAAAAAAAAAGGCCCCCGACACCGTGAGACTGTGCTTCGACGAGAAACCCCAAATGCAGGCCCTGGCCCGCACCCAGGCCGGCCTGCCCGCGACCGCCGGCCGTCCCGCCACCCGCACCCACGACTATGTCCGCCACGGCACCCTCTCCCTGCGGGCCGCCCTGGATCTGGACACCGGCCGCATCTACTATGCCTGCGCGGCCCGCAACCGGCATCAGGAGTTTCTGGCCTTCCTGCGTCAACTGGCCCGGCACTTCCCCACCCAGCAGGTGCATCTGGTCCTGGACAACTACTCGCCCCACAAGCACCGCAAGGTGAAGGCCTGGCGGGAGGCCCATCCCCGCTTCCACTTCCACTTCATCCCCACCTATACCAATCCATCATGTTTGTATTACTTGTGTGTCGACAGGCAGGTCGGTCAGG
>CAZMKQ010000039.1:0-28712 GCA_964566955.1 uncultured Caldilineaceae bacterium
GTCCAGTTCGCACTGATCGTGGAAGCCCTGAAAGTAGTGTGAACAGGCCCTAGTCATGGGATGAGAGGGACAACCGAGGACCGGAATGTGTTGTTTCGATACTCTCCAGCAGATCCGATCCAGATGCAGGCAACCGCGTGTACGCTGCATAGGGCTGTCCCTTGGAGACCTTGGTACAGGTGGCCAGCCCCCGCGGGTAGCAAAAGCCAATTTGGGGCAACCAAGCTGGGATAAGTAATGTCGCCGGTGGCGGCGCCAGCACGTGACCCTCGCCCTGCGGGCCGTATGCTTGACGACGATGCTCCCGGCCGAACCCCCGTGTAAAGCTCCCGTCCAGTCTGTAACATACGCTCCACCACAAGCTGGAGCGTGCCCCATGACCATTACGGCAGAACAGGCGGACCAAGCCAAAGGCATCATTCTCGACTCCCTAAACATTCACCACCAGCACCGTGTGCCCTTCCTGGATGTGTGGACCAAGCCGACCCAAGACTTCGATGATGTCCCCTTCCTCGATGTCTGGGTGATCTACGACGGCGAGCCTCGCATCCTCGACACCGCCCTGCTCAACTCCTTCGACACCTACCTCATCAAGGCCCTGCGCAACGCCGGCATCCACGCCATCCCGTCCATCTCCTATGTCCCCCGGAGCGAAGCCGACCAGCTTGGCACCCCATGGATTGGATAGAACTTTTCGGAGCCAGCCGCCTCCTGGCTAGCGGCCAGTCTTCTCAGGAAGCCCTGCGCCGTGCCATCAGCACAGCCTACTACGCAATGTTCCACGCGCTGGCCACCCGCAACGCCGATCTCATCGTGGGGCCCAGGACACAGGCCAACCAATCCGACTGGACCACAACCTACCGCTCCCTGCGGCACTTCCGTGCCGAGAACCCACTCTACGGTTGGCCGCATCTCTTCAGCCAACCGATCCAAAATTTTGCCGTTGTCATCGCCGGTATCAAGAGGCAGCGCGAGAACGCCGACTACAACCCCAACGCTACCTTTGTTCAGAACCAAGTCATTACCTGGATTGACCGCGCTCAACGGGCCATCATCGACTTCAACGCCGCATCTCCGCAGGAACGCTCCATGGTGGTAGTCGCAACCCTCGCCGGCCAACGCTGATTGAAGGAATCAGCAAAACGACTGCCACCTGACCGACGGCACCAAACCGGAACATCTCGATGACCAAGGCAACAGCAGGGTTGCCCTCCGCGTCTTGCTGCTGGCAGCACCAGAGAAAGAGTGGTACATCAGGCACGATTGATGATCCAACGACACCGGATACCATAGCCAACGGCGTTGGCCGAATCCCACACCTTCCCGGTGATGGCTCTTCTTGGGGTCCGAGAAACCTCCTGACAAATCGGAAATCAAGTATTAAGCGCGCGGGGGACGCAACCATGTTGCTACAGATGATGGGCTGGGTTGAGTCGGGCTCCTTCCAACGGATGGGTCCTGCTCACTGATCACAGCGGAAAAAGCGGCAAAAACCGAATCCGGAAGCATCGGCAAGCGCGCCTCTGCCGGTTCGTGCTTAGCCAGGGGATTGATGGCACGATACATGACCAGGCCAGATCCCAGAGTACCCCCACGATCCCATGCTTGCTTTATTCACAAAAGGCTTTTGGCTGCCATCCTCAGGACAATCAACGCCCAATTCAGGCCTTACTTTCAACAAAGGCAAGCTTGGCAAAGGCAATTTGCAATGGAAACGTTTGTGCGCTATTTTGTTGTGAAAGGGGATCCCCTGCACACACGGGGATAGACCTCAAGCCATCAACCACGCATCGGTTGCGGTGACGGTTCCCCCGCACACGCGGGGATACAACGCAACAGCCCGGCGATCGCCGGGCTGTTGCACCTGTTGACTGTTACCCAAGGACACCGCAATAGAGTGGCCCCTGGGACGTTACTCGTCTTCCATCTCGGGTTCTTCATCTCGCCGCCGGCGGTTGCGACGCCTGCCACCGCCTTCGCCGTGCTCCGGCTCCGGAGCCGGCTGCCAGTCAAGCTCGGCCTGCTTGATCGACAGGCCCACGCGCCGGCGCTCGGTGTCCAGGCGGATGATCCGCACTTCGTACTCCTCGCCCACGGTTACGGCCTGGCTGGCGCTCTCCACGTGCTCGTGGCTCATCTCGGAGATGTGAATCAGACCCTCGACCGGTTCGTTGGCCAGCTTGGCAAAGGCCCCGAAATCCTTGATGCGGGTGATGGTGGCCCGAATCAGATCGCCAACGCTGTAGCGCTCGCCCAGGGTGTCCCACGGGCGCGGCTGCAGCTGGCGCAGCGACAGGCCAATGCGCTTGCGCTCCTTCTCGACCGAGATCACCTTGACCTCGACCTGCTCGCCCACGTTCAGAACCTCGGACGGATGGTTGACCATGGCCCAGCTGAGTTCGCTGACATGGATGAGGCCGTCCGCACCGCCGATGTTCACGAAGGCGCCGAAGTCGGCCAGGCTGCTGACCACGCCCTTGCGGGTTTCGCCCACTTCCAGTTCCTCGAGGATTGCGTCCTTGCGCTGGTTGCGCAGTTCGCGCATGGCTTCCTTCTCGGACAGGATCAGGCGGTTGCGGCGGCGTTCAATGTCGATGACCTTGACCTGCAGCGTCTTGCCCACCAGGGGCGCAAAGCGGTCCGCCTGATTGGCGCTGTCCTTGTCCTGCTGCATCTGGCTCTCAAGGCTCAGGTGGCTGGCCGGCACGAACCCGCGGATCAGGCCCAGGCCGATCAGGACACCGCCCCGGTTGTAGTCGATTACGCTGCCGGACACGATCTCCTTGGACTCCAGCAGTTCCTCGGCCCGCAGCCAGTCCTTCTCCTGGCGCGCCCGGATGATGCTGATCAGCGGCTGTCCCTTGTCGTCGATGCGGAAGACGAAGACCTCGATGGTCTGCCCTTCTTCGATTTCGGCGTAGGAATCACCGAGACGCTCGATTTCGCGTCCCTCAATCTCGCCCTCGTACTTGGCGCCGATGTCCAACTCCAGGCGCCGCGGCGCCTTCTTCAGGACAATCCCTTCGACCACGGTGTCCGGGCGCACCGACGAGATGTCGTAGTCATGGTCCCAGTTCAACTGGTCCATCAGGTGCATGTCGGAGACATCAACCTCGGCGGGCACCGGCTCGCCCGTAACGTCGGCCTCGGTCACCGTACCCGACAGGTCCTCTTCAAGTTCCGACACGACCGCGGTTTCGTCGGTGGCGAAGAGGAGCACCGGACGGGGAAACAGGGTGGAATTCATCATGGGAAAATTGCTCAAAACCTATTGACAAACGGATAAGGCATTCAAACTGTCAATCCAAGGGCGCGAAGGGCGGGGCAGGGAAACTGTCCCCAACATTAGGAACCGCGCAGCGCGGTCATCTCGATCTCGACGATGGCGCCTCCCGGCAACGCCGCGACCTGCACCGTGGACCGGGCCGGCGGAGCGTCGCCCATGACCTCGCCGTAGACCGCATTCACGGCGGCGAAGTCCCCAATGTCCGTGAGGAAGATCGTGGTCTTGACTACGTTGGCAAACGAGGTGCCGGCATCCTCCAGAACAACCGAGAGGTTCGCCAACGCCTGTTGGGCCTGTGCCTCCACCGTATCGTGGGATTGCCCGGTAGCCGGGTCCTTCGTACCGGTCTGACCGGATGCAAAGACAAGGTCGCCGGCCACGATGGCGTGGGAATAGGGTCCGGCGGGGGCGGGAGCCCGAGTGCTGTTTACGGGAGTGCGGGACATGGCAGTACGGATGTTCTCTCAGGACAGCAAGGCAGAACTCCGCGGGCACTGGCGTGCAGGACGGAATCCAGGGAAGGAAACTAGCATAGGCTTGCACCGGCTGCAACAAACGGACCGATTAGGGCCTGTTGCACGGAGCGTGGGAATCGGTGCAACAGGTCTGTGCCGCACGCTTGGACATTCCTGTACTTGGACTCGACGAGTGCCTTCCATCCTCGGATCGCCTCCTCCTCCTCCCACCAGCAACTTGGAATGGCACCCTGGGTTGTACCTGATCCGCAATCTCCTCGCCGGCCTCGATCTCCGCCGTACGCAGCTCGAAGGTCTTCTGCAGGTTCAGCCAAAGCAACGGCGTAGTTCCGAAGTAGCGGGACAGGCGCAGGGCCGTGTCGGCGGTGACGCCGCGCTGTCCCTTCAGGATTGCCGTGATCCGGTTGGTGGGGACACCAAGTGCATGGGCGAGAGCGTTGGCCGACAGGCCAAGCTCCTCCAGTTCCTCAGCCAAAATCTCTCCCGGATGCACCGGGCGCATGCCGTTGCCCATCTTCATCTCGAGCTCCTCAGCGGCGGTAATCCACAATCCCCACGTCGTACGGTCCTTCCTCCCCCCAGCAAAAACGAATACGCCACTGGCGGGTGATCCCGATGCTGTAGTCATCGGCCCTGTCACCCGAAAACGCCTCCAGTCTCTTGCTACACAGGCCCGCGAGGTCCTGGAGTCCACGTTGTCCAAGATTGTCAACCGCCGCATTGCCCGATCTCCGAGCCAGTTGCAGCACTCCTGGCAACAGTCTCCGCCGATCACTGGACCGATGCCGGCCTGACTTGGTCGAGCCTTTGGATCCGGCGCAGATCGGGAGCCAGCCAGGCCACCAGGCCCACCACCAGCATGGAGCCGATGCCGCCGCTCACCACGGAGATCAAGGGCGTGAAGTACTGGGCCACCAGTCCGGACTCGAACCCGCCCAATTCGTTCGACGCACTCACAAAGACGGAACTCACGGCGGCCACGCGGCCACGCATCGAGTCCGGGGTCAGCAATTGCTGCAGGGTTTGCCGCACGACCATGCTGACATTGTCGAAGGCTCCGGTGAGGAACAGCATGGCGAAGGACAGTGGGAACCAGGTCGAGACACCGAACACTATCGTGACCGCGCCGAACGCGGCCACGTTGGCCAGCAGGGCCGGACCGGCCCGTCTCATGGGCGGCAGGACGAGCAGCAGCACGGACATGGCCACGGCCCCGACCGCAGGGGCCGCTCGCAGCCAGCCGAACCCCTGGGGCCCCACCTGCAGAATGTCTTGGGCGAAGATCGGCAGCAGGTAGACGGCGCCGCCGAACAGGACCGCGAACAGGTCCAGCGTGATCATCGCCAGGATGATCGGCGTCCGCCGGACGAAGCGAATACCGGCCAGCAGCGTGCTCAGGTTGAAGGGCTGTTTCGGAGCAGGGGGTTGGGGCAGCAGTTTTAGAAAGGGCAGCAGGAGAATGAACAGTGCGGAAGAGGCCGCCGCAATCCAATAGGCGGCCAACAGGTTGATGTTGATGATCAGACCGCCCACGGCCGGGCCGGCCACGGACGTGAAGTGCATGAGGCCGGTGGTCCAGGTGACCGCATTGGGAAAGCTCTCCTTCGGCACCAGGGTCGGCATGAGGGCCACCCGTGCCGGCCGTCCCAGCATGATGGCCGTGCCATCCAGGAAGAGCAGCAGGTAAATGACCGAAATCGGAGCCTGCTGCCAGGCAGCCAAGGCCAGGCCGACGGAGGTCAGGGTCATTCCGGCCAGCGACAGCATGATCAGCCGAATCCGGTTGAACCGATCGCCGAGCCAGCCTGCGGGAAGGGCAAACAGCATGGCCGGAAGGGCCATGACGAGGGCTGTTAATCCAAGTGCCAGGGCTTCGCCCGTTCGGTCGTAGACATCCCAGGCCAGGGCGGTGGCCTGTATCCGGGTGCCAATCATCGATACCAGCCAGCCGATCGCGTAGAACCGGTAGCTGGGGGACCGCCAGGCCAGGAACGAATCGTGGCGCACCCTGCGGTACCGGACGGAGGCGGATTCGGTCATAAGGGAGAAACGTCAATATACGCGGGGGCACGCACACGGATGTGGGTGCCGGGCGGAAAGCGGCAGGTCATCGGCCCGCACAGGCCCGTCTGCCGAAACCCGACACGACCGCGACGACCAGTGAAACCGGTGTGGCTGCTGTCCGACGCGCAGGCCCACGCCGGTGGTCAGGCCCAATCGATGCTACAGCAAGGGAAGACGGATGGTCTCGCCGCTCTGCAGGCTGCGACCGACCGCTTCGGTGAATTCCATGTATTTGACACCGGTCGCGAAGTCGGTGTGGGTAATCGCCTCGCGACCCCGGATCGCGTTGACGAACTCCTCCTCGACGCGCCAGGCTCCCCGTTCGCTGTCGGACACTTCCACAACCGACAGTTCCGCGTCGCCGCGCCGGCCGCCCAGGAGCTGGCCGCCGCTGAACCGCAGGGTGCCCTGCGAACCGTACAGCGAGGCCGTTGGCGGACCGGCCAGGCCGGTCACCGACGACACCTGCAGATGGTACTGGGCGCCGCAGGCCATGCGGCCCGTCACGTCCACGTGTTCCGGAATGCGCACGGCGCGCACCACACCCGTCTCCTCGTCCAGCCGCTGCGGCACGAACACCGCGCCCGCGGCCTGCACCGTGACGACCTCGCCCAGCCAGCGCATCAACGCCTCGTAATAGATGCCCATGGACATGATGTTGAGACCGCTGCGGTCCATGTCGTGCCGCCAGTGGAGCGGTCCGTCCAGATCCAGCCATGTGCCGCCCACCTGCATGTCAACCACCAGCGGATCCCCGAGGTATCCATCCCGCACCAGCCGCTGGATGGCACGGTCCACCCCCAGGGTCATGGGCGAAGGAACAATTTGGGCCACCTGGGTCGGCCGTTCCTGGGCCGTCCGGTACATCAGGCGCGCCTCGGAGGCGTTCATTGCCATGCGCGCCTCGCACATGACATGCTTGCCCGCTTCCAGGGCGGCCACGGTTGCCGTGCAGTGCAAGTAGGGCCAGGTCCCGATGACCACGGCGTCGATGTCGGAGGCTTCAATGATCTCGGTCCAGTGGGAGGCAACACGTCCGAAACCGAACTGCTCTGCCACGCGCCGGCCGGACTCGGGTGTTCGGTTGGCCACGGCCACCATTTCAACGTTCTCCTGCTCCAGGAGACCGGGGATGTGGCGGTCGCGGGTGTTGGCGCCGGCGCCTATGACACCAATGCGGATGGCGTTGTCTGACATGTGCGGATCGATCCTGTCGTTGGTTGGGAGGCCCGTAAGCCTTTGGGGAAACCGACTTGTGCCGACTTGTGCGAGAACGAAGCGGATTGTTTCAAGGCGGATTGCCGCGGGCGCAACCCCTGTTCCCGCATCGCACCCCATGGCAGCAAGGGGGCAGGTTTTGCCGGCAGGCCGATTCTAGCAGTACCGAGAGCACCCTGTCTCCCTGCCCGAACGAGGCCGGACCGAACGCCCCCGGGGGCGGTGTATCCTTTGAGCAAGAGGGTCGGATGCCTCCGCCCACACGCCCCAACCTGCCCCTTCGCTCAAGATGTCCGATTCCGCTCCCCATCACCATCACCATCCCCATCACCACGACCACGTGGAATCGAGGTCGTTGTTCAGCGGTCATGATCACGACTACAGCGGTGCGGGCCGGCGCAGCCTGATTGCAGCCCTGGTACTGCTGCTGGTCCACATGGTTTTGGACGTGGTGGGAGGTGTGCTCGCGGGCAGCCTCTCGCTGCTGGCCCACGCCGGCCACATGGTGACCGACGCAGGAGCGCTGATCGTGGCGTTGGCCGCGTTGCACTATGGTGGCTTGCCGGCCTCAGCGGAGCGGACATTCGGCCTGCGTCGGCTGGAAGTCCTGGCGGCCCTGTTCAACGTGCTCCTGTTGTGGACCGTGGCGAGTTCCATCCTCCTGCAGGTGTTTGAGATCGTGGGGCACGGCCACGCCCACAGCCATGAGCACCTGGGCATCTATCTGCTGGCCATCGGCGCCTTGGGCTTGGTCATCCAATTGACATCCGCCTTCATCCTGCACCGATCGATGCACCACAGCATCAGTGTGGAAGGGGCCTTTCGCCACGTTTCGGTCCACGTGGTTGAATCGGTGGCCATTATCATCTCCGGCATCCTGGTGGAGTTGTTCCACTGGGACTTCCTGGACTGGGCCTTGAGCCTGGTGCTTGTTGTGGTCATCCTGTTCAGCACCTATCGCCTGGTGGTCAAAATCGTCAAGGTGCTACTGCAGGCCGTCCCGGACGATGTCGACGTGTACCGGTTGTGCGGCAGTCTGGAGGATGTGCCCGGAGTAACCCTCATCCACGACGTGCACGTCTGGGCACTCGTGCCCGGCTACAACGTGCTCACTGCCCACGCCATCGTGGATCCCGACAGCACGGCAGAAGACCTAATGCGCATGCGCACGGAGATGCTGAAGACCGCGCGCGAGGAACACGGAATCCGGCACGCCACCTTTCAGTTGGAATTTTCGGCCGCGGACTGCCACGAGGAAAACCACCACGTCGACCATTTGATGGCGTTGTCGCGGGAGGAAGCCCGCAACGGTTAGGTACGGGCCCGGATAGGGTCGGCTCCTCCTTTCAACAACCGTTTCTACGATGAAGGCCGCGGAATCGCCCGCCAGTCACCGGGACGGGCACGACCACTCCCATCATCACCGCCACGGTGGTCGTAGCCACCGTCATGTACACGGACACGGCCACCACGATCACAACCACGATCTGAGGGGAGCCAGCCGGCGCAGTCTCAAGACGGCACTCGCGTTGATTGCTTCGTTCATGGTGGTGGAAGTCATCGGCGGGGTGCTTTCGGGAAGCTTGTCGCTGCTGGCCGACGCGGGCCACATGCTCACGGATGCAGCCTCCATCGTCCTGGCACTCGTGGCCCTGCATTTTTCCGACCTGCCCGCCTCCTGGGAGCGCACCTACGGATACCGCCGCCTGGAAGTGCTGGCGGCCTTGATCAATGCCCTGTCCCTGTGCGTCATCATCGGCGGCGTGCTCTGGGAGGCCTACCGCCGCCTCCGCACCGTCCCCGAGGTGGATGGAGAGTTGATGCTGGGCATCGGCCTGGCGGGCCTGGTCGTGAACGTGCTGGCCATGCTCGTCCTGCGCAGGAGTGCGGAAGGCAACCTGAACGTTGAGGGCGCACTGCAGCACATCGTGGCCGATCTGCTGGGGTCGGTGGCGGTCGTTGTCTCGGGGGGCTTGGTGTGGGCGTTCGGCTGGACCATCGTGGATCCGATCCTCAGCGTCGTCATCTCAATCCTGATCGGCATCAGTGCCTGGCGGCTTCTGGCCAAGGTGTTCAACGTTCTTCTGCAGGGCGTCCCCGAACACGTCGACCTCTACAAGTTGTGTGCGGCGCTGGAGGATTTGCCGGGCGTAACCTTCGTGCACGACGTGCATGTCTGGTCGCTGGCCCCGGACTACGATGTCCTCACCGCACACATCCTGGTGGATCCCGAGTTGCAGACCGAGGACTTGAAGCTCCTGCGCGGAAAGGTGCAGGAGCTCGCCAAACGGGACTACAGCCTACGCCACGTCACGGTGCAGCTGGAATACACGACGGACGGGTGCCATGACGAGGTGCATCACTTCGACCACCTCCATCGGTTGAGCCGGGACGAAGTTCCCGCCTGATTGCTTGGACGGCACGGTCCCAGTGGCCCGCACCGCCGAAACCCACAGGCCGGGGACGGCGCGTGCAGTGGCCCCTGGCTGAAGGGTGACCCGGGTTCGTTTGTGATTTGAGAGTTCGGGACCTGGTTCAGGCCAGTTCCCGTTGGCCGGACATCCGCCCGGAACCATCCTTGGCTAAACGTTTACGGCCCGTCGGTCGTACTCCCCGATCAGGCCAGGTGCCCTGTAACAACCGTCACGGAGTGTGGGGCCAACTCCAAGTGCGTGGCCGATGGCGGGGCGGCCGTCTGCACCGACACCAGTTCGGGTTCCGCCTCGCTGTTCGCGGCCTTGATGTCCGGCCCGTTCACCACATGGCACGTCAGGTCGGACAGTTCGCCCGCGGCCGGCTTCAGTTCCACGGTGCCGGGTTCCAAGCTGCGGTTGACGACAAAGAGGGCCAGGCGGTTGCCCTGCAGGGACCCGGCCACGTCCAGGACCCTGACCCCCTGATGGTCGCCCCCGTCGAAGGTTTCCCCTTCCCAATGCAGATCCAGGGCGTCCCCGCGCGCCCACTGGCTGTAGAGGCGGAAGGGATGGAAGATGCTCTGCCGCACCAGGCCGGTCGGACTGGTAAGGATGGGCGCAATCACGTTGACGATCTGGGCCAGATTGGCCATCTTGACGGTGTCGGCGTGCCGGATGAAGGCGTTCATCTGCATGGCCACCACCAGCGCGTCCTCAAGGTTGTAGTGCTCCTCCAGGGCCTGGTCGCGATAGGCCCGGTACCAAACGTTCCACTCGTCCACGGCCAAGGGGATGGGTTCCAGGCCGTGGGCCAGACCCAGGGCGCGCATCAGACCGGCGTAGCCGGATAGGCGGGCCTCGATCAGTTCCGACGTGGCCATGTAGGCGTTGAAGTCGTCGCTGCGGTTGCCCACGTACCAGTGAATCGACATGTAGTCGATGAGGCTGGACGCCTCCTCGACAATCAGCTGGGCGCGTTCCACGAAGTCGGAGCGCCAGTGGCAGGTGGCCGAAGCCAGGAGCTTGATGGACGGGTCGGCCCACTTCATCACCTTGCCGAATTCCTTGCAGACACGGGCGTACTCCTGTGGCTGCTTGGCGCCGATTTGCCATTCACCGTCCACCTCGTTGCCCAAACCCCAGTACTTCACATCGTGGGGCCGCTCCCAGCCATGTGCGCGGCGCAGGTTGGCGAGGGCGGTGTCGTCCCGGCCATTGCAGTACTCCACCCAGTCGTGGGCTTCGCGCATGTCGCCGTCGCCACAATTGACCACCAGATACGGCTCCGTCCCGATGTCGCGGCAGAAGTCGACGAATTCATTGGTGCCGAAGGTGTTTGGTTCCAGGGCTGCCCAAGCGAGGTCGTGGCGGACGGGGCGTGCCTCCCGGGGCCCGACCCCGTCCCGCCAGCGATAACCGGACACGAAGTTGCCGCCGGGATAGCGCATGATGGGCATGCGCAGTTCCATGAGTGCCTGGCGGATGTCGGAGCGCAGGCCGCGTTCATCCGCCAATGGATGATCGGGGTCGTAGATGCCCCCGTTGATGCAACGGCCGAGGTGTTCAGCGAACCCCCCGAAGACATGGGGATGGATGGCATCCACCCTGCGGGCCGGATCGATGTGGATTGCATTCATGGCACTGGGTTCAAGACTGGGCACGGTTCTCGGCGATGTTCACTGTCGGTCCCGCCTGTTTGGCAACCTCCTTCCTGTGCGCTACGAGGCACAAAGGGAGGAGCAGGGCCTGCAAACCCTTGCCGACAACAAACGGATAGGACAAATCCCGGAACCGAGTACGCGATTCTGACATAGGCCCTGCGGAGGCTCCAGGGGAGACAGGCTGGGCACGGTTTCAGTTTCGTTGATACTGGTTCCGGACGCGCACACCACGAGAGCCCCTCTTTGGTTGTCGAGACAACACCATGGCAGGGATCCCTCGTCGCGGACTTCATCCAAGCGGCCGGCCCATCCCGCACGCCAACTGTCCCTGACGCAAGTCCCGCAACAGGGGCAGACGCCTGGAGCCGCGACGGCACCTATGACTGCCACCTGGCCAGCCTCGGCCGGCTGCGAGTCCCGCGTTGGCAGGGCAAGGCCTGCCGCGGCAGCACCTCGCCCCCTGTCGTCCGGTGTGACGCGCCATGCCGGAAAAGCTGTGAAGAGGTGCGCGACGTGGAAGGATGATAGCCTCACGACCAACGGCCTTATTCATGCCTTATGTCCACACGCCCCGGCAAACAGCAGGACGGAACCGCCTCCTGCCCCAATCGGCAAACCCCCAGCCAACTTGGCTCGAAAGCATGAGCATTCGGCCCACCCGAAGTTGGGCTTCCTGGAGTCTCCCCAGAGAGTTCTTTCGCGGGATCGTGCGGTCTACCATTTGCTTGAGGCAAAGAGCATGCGACCAGAGCAGAAGACAATCCCAGGGATGTTGAGCGTGGATGCACTGCGCTCAGCGGTTGACGATGGCTCGATAGACACAGTCATCCTCGGGTTTCCCGACTTGTACGGACGGCTGATGGGGAAACGGTTGGATGCCCGTTTCTTCCTGACCAACGTGGCAGGAGGCACTCACGTTTGTGACTATCTGTTTACCGTGGACATGGAAATGGAACCAGTCTCCGGTTATGCGTTTTCGAACTGGGAGTGCGGATACGGTGATGCGCACCTGGCACCTGATCTCGGGACTCTTCGCAAGCTGTCATGGCTCGATCGGACTGCTTTGGTGATCTGCAACGCGCAGCTGGAACCCGGACACGAACCGGTTACGGTAGCGCCCCGTTCGATACTGAACAGGCAACTGGCACGGCTGCGTTCCCAGGGTTTCGAAGCGCTGGCAGGCTCGGAATTGGAGTATTACCAATTCCGGACTTCCTACCTGGATGCGGCCAAGAAGGGGTATCGTGACCTGACCCCGGCAGGCTGGTACCGGGAAGACTACAACCTGTTGCAAGGATCGAGGACCGAAGACCTTAACGGGGCTTATCGGAGACATCTTGCTGCGTCTGGCGTTCCCGTCGAATCGACCAAGGGTGAGTTCGGCAGGGGCCAGCACGAACTGAACATTCGCTACGCCCCGATACTGGAAATGGCCGACCGCCATTTGGTACTGAAACAGGCGGTGAAGGAGATCTCGGATCAAAGCGGTTGCAGCGTCACCTTCATGGCCAAGCCGGATGCTGACCAAGCTGGTTCGAGCTCCCATCTCCATGTGAGTTTGTGGAGGACCGGTAACGGAGAGTTGACGAGTGCGTTTCCCGGCAGCGCCAACCTCAACGGCATTGCCTGTTCCGAAGTGTTCCGTTGGTTCCTGGGAGGGTGGATGCGCTATGTGCCGGATGTAATGGTGTTTTACGCACCAACCGTAAACTCGTATAAGAGATTCGAGGCCGGTAGCTGGGCGCCAACGGCGATGGCATGGTCACCTGACAACCGAACTGCCGGATTCCGCGTGGTGGGTGAAGGACCGAGTCTGCGAATTGAGTGCCGCATCCCCGGTGCCGATGTGAATCCATATGTCGCATATGCTGCGGTGATCGCCTCTGGATTGGCCGGAATTGAGCAGCAGATAGAACCTCCACCTGCTTTTATTGGAGATATTTATTCAGCATCCGAAGAAAAAATGCTGCCGGCAAGCCTCGAGGAGGCCGCCGACGGTTTCGCGAACAGTGACATGGCGTGTACCGCATTCGGCGAGGATGTTGTCGCACACTATGCACACTTCTTCAACACCGAGGCACAAGCACACCGCAAAGTTGTTACCGATTGGGAGCGGAAGCGCTACTTCGAGCGGATTTAGTTGAATCGAACCCGGAAGTCCAAACGGAAAGGGGTTTTCGGGAGTTTAACGAGGTCTGCATAGGGCCATGGATAGTGTGCCCGGTGACGGACTGCGATCGCGCGGGTCCGGCAAGTTGCCGGGACAGCCGTCACAAACTGCAGCCTCAAAGACATAGGCCCGGCGCGGGACCCGCTTTCCGTTCGTGCGCCCGATGGCCCGCGACATGGCCTGAACCCGCACACGGAGGTTGTCCAGGATGCACCGAAACCAATATCAACGAGAGCGAAACTGTGCCGACAGGCTGCATCAACACCAAGCCGTTCCCGCGCGGGAACAGGCGCAGGCGGGATTGACCATGATTGCGGACCGTCGATGGCATGCCGCCTATGGAGGATAACCCACGGCATGACCCGCCCGATCCCGACACCGCGCGCCCGTACCTATTGACAACCTCTAGCCAGTGCTGATCAGGCAAGGACTGGGTGACTGATATGGCCTGCTGGACACGGCTCGCGCCAACAACCGATTAGACTTCCATCCCATTCCAACCGGCTCGGTCCCGCCGCAACCAGCGGCCAGCCATGGCGATACCGAGAAACGGATCCCTGCCACGGACATTCATCAGGCAAACACAACCACGAATCTTCCAGGACCGACATGCGAACGTTCGAATTCCAGCCGGGCGAGTACGGTCACGTCTCGGAAATCAGCCATGCCGACCGCATCCGGGCCGCGCTCCGGATGCGCTCATGGCAATTGGAGACGTATGCGGAAGCCGCACGACAGCTCAATGCAGCAGATATCCTCACTGCCACCGGCAAGCAGTGGACAGCCGACAATCTACGCAGCTACACACAGCGACACGGGATCCCAGACAGGAATGTCCCGCCGACCCTCCACCCCTGTGGGATGGCAGCCCTGAGCGTGCCTTGGATGATGCGCCATCCTACGAGGCGATTGTCCGGTGCATCGAGCACGGCAACCTCGCGCAGCACGCCGCATTGCGGCGACGGATCCGCAGGGAACCCGCCGTGCGTGCCCTGGTACGCAGAGTGTCCGAGGACAACCTGAACCATCCGTACGATGCGTTTTCCTACGGGTTCTGGTTTCAGTATGCAAAGCACGTCTGACGTTCCCGACGCTGCGCGCCGCGCGTGGCACCGATTGCTATTGGCAACCGCTGACTTGCAAGCCGTGGTGGACGATTCGGTATTGGTCGGCGGTACGGCGGCCGCGCTGGCGGCAGGCCATCGGTATTCCCACGACTCGGACTATGTCCTGCCGGACTTTGAGAATCGGTTTGCCGAAATCACGGAACTGCTGGATGCCACACCGGGTTGGCACACTGCAAGGATTCGAGAGCCGGTTCTAATCCTCGGCAGTCTGCACGGAATTCGCATGGGCCTGCGCCAATTGCTCCGGCCCGATCCGCTGGAGGTGGAAACGATTGTCTTTCGAGGACGGCCGATTCGCGTGCCCACATATGCAGAAATCCTGCGCATCAAGAGCTTTTTGGTGATCCGCCGCAACGCGGTCCGCGACTAAGTGGCCTGCTGCGCACTTCTGCAACGGTTGGACGACGCGGATCTGGCGGCTGCCCTGACACCGTTCAACCGGCTCTACGCGTTCGACCAGCTAGGTGGGGAACCTCCTCTCTACCGGTTGGCCATGCGTCTGGTGAACCCGGTGCCGGACGACCTGGAAAATGTCGACGGACGGCAGTTGGAGTCGCGCGCCGGCCATCCGTGGGAGTGGAAGGCGACCGCGAAAGCCTGTCTGCAACAAGGTCTGCGGGTGTTGGACTTGTGGACTGAAGTCTCCATGCCACACCGGATACGTCGGCTGGATGAACAAAGGCCTGGTCAAGCGATAGCCGAGCCGACAATCCGAACCGGCACAACAGTCGGTCCAATGAGACATGCGCCTCCGCTACGTTGATGGAGCCGGCACTCCTGACACTCCAGGCGGCACGGACCACAACCATACGGTGCAGATTCACAACGCCTCAAGCAATTCCTTGATGCGACGAAGAGCGGGAGCTTCCCAATCCCAAACTCCCTTCTCAGCTGATTCGCCCAAGCGCAAACCAGCATGCGCCCGTCGTTCCTCACCATTGCCATCACTGTCACAGTCCGGCATGGGTCCCGCAGCCAAGTAGGAGTACAGCCTGGACTTGTCCATGTTGCGAACTTCGCACAACCGTGACATGCAGCCAAGGTACTTGCCGATGCACTCCTTCTCCGAGTCCAGCAGCAATTCCCAAAGCAAGGTTTCCAGACTGCCTGCCTGTTCTGTTCCGGGGACCAATTCAATGTACACGGAGATGGGATGAGTGCCTGCTTGCGCACCGACATTCACCGGTTCCGGCAAGCCTGCGGCCCTGACTCCGTCCTGCAACGATTGCAATGCTCTTTGTGGGTACTCATCAGAATCACGGATCACTGCCAAACATTCCAACTGATCGAATTTCCGTGCGTTCTTGACAGATCCCAGTGCTCTGCGGAACTCATCCTTCCCACCCACTGCAGAGACCTGGACACTACCCTTTTGCAGATACGCCAGGAACGCGTTGAAGAAACGTGCGTCATCCGGACCCTCGACAAACAACAATGAACTCTTGCCCAGCAGTAATTCATTATTCCACCTATATCGCGGCATCACCGCAGCTCCGCATCAAGCTGAAGGGAGTACTCCCAATCTTTTGCAAGAAATGTTGCAGCGAATGGTTCGCCACGTCGTTCATCCAAACGGTGGATGGCAAGATCCTCCGGTGACGAACAATGGAAGGCGCGCATGGCAGCAGACAGACATTCCCTGCTGTGGGTAGTTGCAATCAACTGGACATCGCACGCTTTTGTCAAAGTTTGCAACCGCTGCCAAACCGGTTCCAACACTGTGTGATGCAAGCCATTCTCCAGTTCATCGACCAAAATCAACCCACCGCGCGCTTCAAACATCGTCAAAGCCAACGAAAGCAGACGACTTACTCCTTCTCCAAGCAAGCCAACAGGCACAAACTGGCTGATTCCAACATCGGCATATAGCATAGGCTGGGGCACAGTCATGGTACGAATATTGTGAATCTGATTGTCAATCACCTTTAAGAACTCGACAACCTCGGATTCGTGGCCATCCTGTACCAAACGGTCAAACAGTTGACAATCTTCAATGGGCGCGCGCCGGATTCTCGATGCAAGAAGAAAGTTGTTCGGCCTTGGAGGAGTATCTTCTGTTTCGACTGAGAAGGCCACTGTTGATTCTCCCTGTTCGTTCGGGCCCTGATGTATCCAAACACCTTTGGATTCATAGGTGTTTTGATCCTCGTCTCGATATGACAGGATAAGTTCGGTATCCGATAGAGAGGTTGTTCCAGACCCCAGGTAGTTGGTGCTGGTTCGACCATTGCGTGCAGGAGACGGTACAACGGACGCTGGTTTGGGCCGTGTGGCAATTGTGAGCACGCGTGGATGTTCGCCCCAATCCCCGTCTGCGGTCAGTTCAATCGGTTCACGTGTGTCAAAGTCGAAGAAGAGATCACGCGCAATGTTCGCAGCATCGGCTCCGGGTACGCCTCGGAACTGGAGCATGCGGATAGCCGAGTCAGGCCGGTTGGGCCCCGCGTGCATCCAAAGGGCTTCCAGCAATGTGGACTTGCCACTGTTGTTCAGGCCTGTGATTAGATTGCAACGCGTCAGATTCTCGATTTTCAACTGTTTGAAACGACGAAATCTCTGAATACTGAATGAGGTGTACATGGCATGTTCCAAGTAGCGCGTGAATCACATCAACCACTGCCGTGGCACCAGATTGGGATACTGAACCGGTTTACCGTCGAATGGCGTCAATGGTTCAGGCAGCTGCCGACATCGATTGAGTATCCGCTTGCAGGCTTCGCGCCAGGACAGCGAAACAGAGGACGTTCCCGCCGCGCCAAAGGTACCCCTGGATGTGATTCCGGACCCTCATGATACCCCCAGGGCACTCGCATCCAATTGGAACTGGATCTTGCACCGAGCATCTTCCTTCCAGCTGGCCCGTTTGGACGTGGCCTCAATGCCACCCTAGACCGGGTCTCGGGATGCACGAGCATAGCCGGTTTGGGCTCCGGTACCGGTACGTCTCGATGCGGCCGTGGCTCTGCGGTTCCAGCGTCGCAGACCGGAACGCGGAGCACCGACACCGCAATGGGCGCTGTACGGGCCTTCCAAGGGACTCTTGAAAATCGGTCCCAATATGACGTTGGCTCGTTACGGTCAAATACCTCCTATGGGAGCAGCCATGTGTCCCCACGGACAGGGTCGACCTGCGTGCGGTCCGGCAGATACAATCAATCCCGCCGTCGTTCGTGCGGATGCAGATCGGCATGGGGATTGATCCAGGTATCGGGCGGCTGCGGCACCAAACCGTCCAACAGGGGATCCGAGGTGGCCTCCATCCAACGGTCCAGGCGCCCGCGCAGATCCTCCAGAATCGCAGCACTGTCCGGATCGTCGGCCAGATTGCAGGCCTCGTGTGGATCCCAGATCAGGTCGTACAGCTGTTCCCGTCCCGGAGGCCGGTCTTGTAGGCCGTGGTTCACCATTACATCCTTGGAGATGCTGGCGTCGATGTTGGCCATCGGTGCCGTGTCCTGCGGGTCGTAGCGCCGCACATACTTGTAGCGCTGCGTCCGCACCGCCCGCTTGGGTTCGTAGGCCGCGTGATAGGTGACTTCCGAGAAGATCTCGTCGTTGACCTCCTGCGCGGAGCCGTCCACCAACGGCATCAGGCTCGTGCCTTCCAGCCAGTTGGGCGGCTCGATTCCCGCCATCTCGCAGAGAGTCGGATAGATGTCGATTTGGGATACAAGGCCATCGATCGCCCGGCCGCCAGCAAAGCCGGGTCCGCGCACGATCAACAACACCCCCATGCCGTGATCGGTCAGTCGGCACTTCATCAGGGGGAAGGCCAGACCGTGGTCCGTGGTTGCGATGACGAGGGTGTTGTCCGCCAACCCCTGCTCATCGAGGGTGTCCAGAATGCGGCCGTAGTAGCCGTCCAGCGTGCGCACCATCGTGGCGTACGCCGCCATGTCCTCCCGGACCGCCGGCACGTCCGGCAACGGCGCGGGCGGCTGCAGAAAAGCCGGGTTGATATCCGCGGCGGGCTCCGGAAAGACCCGGTGGGTCTCGCCGTAGCCGATGGCCACGAAGAAAGGCTCATCGTGATCCCGCCGCAGGTACGCAACCGCCTCGTCGGTGATGCCGTTGCCGCCCCTGGTGCGGTCCGTGTACCGCTCGTCGTATCCCAGCAGATCGTGGTTCACGTGCAGGTGCGTGACGCCGAACAGGGCCGTCCGGTAGCCGGCCCCCTTCAGGGCATGGCACAGGTGCTTGTGCGTGTCCCGCAGGTTGAAGCCCCGGTTGGTCAGGCCAAGCTGGCCGCTGCTGTGGGGGCTGGCCCCGGTCAGGAGGGCGGCCCGGCTGGGGGAACAGGTGGGCGCGGCATTGAAGGCATTGCGGAACACCACGCCTTGCTCGGCCAGCCGCTGCAGATTGGGGGTGGGCATCCGGTAGCCGTACGGACTGATGTAGCGGCCCGTGTCGTGGGAGTGGAGATAGATGATGTTGGGTTTGGACATGGTCCTTCCGGCTGCTGGCAATTCGTGAGTGGAGACTACATGGCGGCCAAGTCGTCGAAACCGGCCTGCTGCAGGCTTCGGAGCATCGTTTCGGCATCCGTTGCATCCTGCTCCAGGTTGGGCAGGCGCGGGCTTCCGGCATCGATGCCCAGGTGCTTCACCACCGTATACAGGGCTCCCCCGAACCCATGGTCGATCATGATGGCGGTCACCCGGTTGGCCTTCAGCTGCAACTGCATGGCCTGATCGGTTTTGCCCTCGGCCACCAGGGACCGCATGCGGGCATAGGCACCGGGCATGAAGTTCAGGGTCGACCCGATGTTGCCCACGGAACCGGCCAGCACGGCCGCCACGCACATTTCATCCATGCCCGACGACAGGCTCCAGGCATCCCTGCCGGCCCCTGCATCCAACACCCTGCGGAACTCGAACATGTCCGGGCCCGTGTACTTGCCGCCGGCGAGGTTGGGGACGTCGAGCAGGGCCTCCACGAGGGGCAGGATGGGCACCGAGGCATTGATCAGGTACATGAAGAACGGCAGGTCCGGGGCCGCGGCTGCGAGTTGTCGGTAGTACGCCTCCACGCCCGCGGGGTTGTTGTACTGGGGCGGAATAATGCTGGCAAAGCCGGCGGCGCCACAAGCGGCGGTGTGCCCGGCCAGATGAAAGGCATCGCCGGCGGCCATGGCCCCCACGTGGCTGACCACGGGCACCTGCCCGGCCACCTCGTCCAAGACGGTCTCCAGCACCTGTTCGCGGTCCGCGACGGACATGAAGACACCCTCGCCGGTACTGCCGTTCACGTAGAAGCCGCCAATCCCCTTGGTCAGGAGATGGCGCACCAATGCGCGCAGGGCCGTCAGGTTGGGCCCTCCGTCCGGGGCATGCGGTGTCATGAGCGCGGGCCACGCGCCCTGCAGATGGGTCATGTGAAGGTCTTGAATGGGTGGAAGGTCAGAAATCGACCAGGTGGTCGAGGCCGATGCGGCGGAACTGTTCGGGGGGAGCCTCGGACTCCAGCATCGCCCCTACCATCAGGTCCTGCATGCGACGCTCCTGTTCCGAATCCTGCAGGGGATTGGTCTGGTCGGGGTCGTTCTCCAGATCGAAGAGCATGCTGGGATGCGGGGCGCGACCGCGCTGGGCCTGGAACGCCTCCGCCGGAATGCGCAGGACGGGACAGCCCTTGGTGAAACCGAAGGGGCGGGCCAGTTCCGTATCCTGCAGGTCCTCGGGCCGGAACCGGTTATCCATGCGGGTCGGCATCAACGTGTAGTCGTAGAGGGGATAGTCGTCCCCCAAACGGTTCCCGCGCATGTAGACGAAGCGGCCGTCGGTGACGTTGACCTGACCGCCAAAATGACCAAACAGGGCCGCCTCGCGGGACGGCGCGTTGTCGGCCAGCACCGGCCCGAGGGGCACGCCCTGGGTATCGGCGGGGATGTCGACACCGAAGAAGTCGAGCAGCGTGGGGGCCATGTCGATCATCTGCACCAGTTGGCTGCGGCTTTCGCCGGCCCGGCGGCAGCGAGGGTCCCAGACGAAGAGCGGCGTGTTGGCCAACTCGTTGTACCAGGGTGGTACCAGCTTGGCCCACCAGTCCTTCTCGCCCAGGAAAAAACCGTGGTCGGTGCAGACGATCAGCATGGTGTCGTCCCACATGTCGTGCCGGTCCATCTGGTCCAGCACCTCCCCGAGATACCGGTCGCACATGCTCAGGAGCGCCACGTACTGATGGCGCATGTGGCGCACCGTGGCCTCGTCCTCCTCCACCTCCCGGTAGGGCGGCCAGTCGAAGTGGTCCCCGTCCCAGTCGTCGGGGTACAGGTCCTTGTAGTGTTGGCTGGTGTAGAACGGCTCGTGGGGATCGAAGGTCTCGATCTGCAGAAACCAGTTGTCCTGATCATGGTTGCGCTCGATGAAGTCCAAACCGGAGGCCATCGTCTTGGCCTGGGGCTGATCCTGTTCGCGCGCCATGTGCCGCCGATTGACCCAGTCCTGTCGCCACTTGATGCCCTCCCGCGGCGCGATGGCAGCCGGGATGTCCGGATCGGCCACCTGGCCGATCCAGGGATCCCCTTCCTGGCCGCGGTGGAACTCCCACGACTGGTATTGCGTATGGTAGGTCGCGCCACCGTCCTCCCAGTAGTGGTAGTGGTCACTCGTCAGGTGGGTGTAGATCCCCTCCTGCGAAAGGGCTGCCGGCATGGAATCGTCGAACGGCTCCAGAGGGCCCCAACTGCGGTGCAGGAAGTTGTAGCGGCCGGTGTGCAACTCGCGTCGAGCCGGCATGCACGGCATGCTGCCCACGTAGCAGCTGTCGAAGCGGACGGTTCGCTCCGCCAGCCGGCTGAAGTTGGGGGCGTGTGTCCAGTCACAGCCATAGGGCGGGAGCAGGCGTCGATTCAGCGAATCGAACATCACCATGATCGCTTTCATGGACAGGGGTTCTCCGTCGGGGACATGGACACGCCGAAGGCGGTCCTGACGAGGGGCGGCCAATTATAATCCCGCAACCGGCCGGCACCCCCTTCCTGGCCGACCCGGTCCTCCTGCCTGCAACCAAAACCCGGTCGCATACGTTGGTTGGAGGGGGCTGTACGACCGGCTCCCGACCTTTCCAATCCCTGCATCCGGAAATCCCGTGTCCGACCCTGTCATCGAGGTAGCCAACCTCGTCAAACACTACGGCGATGTCACCGCGGTCGCCGATGTCAGCTTCCAAGTGGAGGCAGGCACGGTTTTCGGCCTGGTAGGGCCCAACGGCGCGGGCAAGTCCACATCCATCGAATGCATCGAGGGGTTGCGCACCCCCAGCAGCGGCACGGTGCAGGTACTGGGCCGGCCGCCGCGGCAGCATCGGCGCGAACTGTTCCGGCAAATCGGGGTTTTGCCGCAGCACAACGAACTGCTGCCGGCCCGCCTGCGCGTCGGGGAGGCCGTGGACCTGTGGCGGTCCTTCCACGACAATCCGTTGTCCAAGGACGAAACACTCGCCCTGTGTGGCCTCGAAGGGCGGGAGAAGACCCGCACGACCCGGCTGTCGGGCGGCCAGCGTCGGCGACTGATGATTGCCCTGGCCCAGGTCGGACGCCCCCGCCTGCTGATCCTGGACGAACCATCAAGTGGCCTGGACCCGGTTGCCCGGTACAACATCTGGCGCAACCTGAACGCGTTCAAGGAGCAGGGCGGCGCCATCCTGGTGTCCACCCACTACATGGACGAGGCCGAGGAGCACTGCGACCAGCTCTGCCTGCTGGATCACGGACAGGTGCAGGTGCTGGGCAATCCGCGCCGCCTGATGGCGGAACGCCGCATGCGGGTGCTGGTCAAGGTACCGGATGCCCCGGGCCTGGAGCCGGACACGCTGCTGGCCCTGGACCACGCCCACCAGGTGGAGCAGGTTGAGAACGAATGGTTCGTCTTCGGCTCCACCGATCGGCTGTACGGTGAACTGAAGCAGTTGACCAACCGCGAGTTTCTCGAGATGCGTCCGGCCCGCCTGGAGGACCTGTACCTGATGACCACCGGCCGCGCCTATCGGTCCGCGGGAGACTGACATGAGCTTCAAGATGATGCAAACGCTGTTTCGCACCGACCTGCTGATCTACGTGCGCGAACCGGCCGCCGCTTTTTTCACGTTCGCCTTCCCGGTCCTGCTGTTGTCCATTCTGGGGGAAATCTTTGGCAGGTATCCGCACCAGTTCACGTTGCCGGACGGCACGTCCATCGACACCACCTACATCTCGGTCTTCTTTCCCGGCTTCGTGGCCTTCATCATCGCCAACCTTGCGCTGCAGAGCGCACCCATATTCCTGGCCAGCCAGCGCACCACCGGCTGGTTCCGAATGCTGCAGTTGTCGCCCCTGCGCCTATCCTGGGTGATCACAATCAGGGTGGTGATGTACTTCGCGATCTTCGTCTTTTCCTACGCCGTGATGTACCTCCTGGCCCGCCAGATATTCGGCCTGCAGTTCTTCGGCCAACTGCTGCCCTTCGGGCTTGTCATGCTGTTGTGCTTTGCCTCGTTCGGCAGTATCGGGTTCCTGCTGGGCGGCCTGTTCAACTCCGCCAGCACCACGCAGGCGGTGGCTTCCATCATCTTCTTCGTGATGTACTTCACCTCGGGCTCCGCCATTCCCCGGGATCAGTTCCCGGACTGGCTCTTCCGCGCCACCGAACTCAACCCCATGACCCATGTGGTGGACCTGTTGATTGCCGTCTGGACAGGCCAGACCTTCGACCAGTTGTGGGGGTCGGCCCTGGTAGTGGCCCTGATGGGCGTGGCGGGTTTTGTGCTGACTCCGCTCACGTTCCGGTGGGACGCCGAAGGTTGACCGGACCACCGCAGCAGGTTTCGAGCCGCAGGCCGCGTTTCCCCTGAAGCCCACCGGCTCCCGGACAAGCCTGAACTTGCCTTGCCGGCAGATGCATGGTCAGACTGCAAACCCGATTGAGAAGCCAAAAGGCAGGTCCTTGATGAATTTTGCGCTGACCGGTCTTGGCCGATCAGGCCGGGTTCACGCCGCCAACATCGTCTCGCATCCGCAGGCTCGCCTGCACACGATTGCCGATCCGCGAGCTCCGCAGCTGGGAGAGTTGGTCCGTCGGTATGGAGCCTCCCTGACAACGGAGCCGGAAGCCGTGGTCGCGGATCCGGAGGTGGATGCCGAGGTCATCAGTTCGCCGACCATGACCCACATCGACTGCCTGCAGGCTGCGGCCCAGTCCGGAAAAGCGGCCCTGTGCGAGAAGCCGAAGGGCATTGACATCGACCGGGTCGAACAGTGCCTCAGGCTTCCGGAAGACCACCGATCCCCGTCATGATCGGGTTCCACCGTCGGCACGATCCCTCCCATGCGGCCCTGCGGGACGCTGTGCATGCCGGAGCCATCGGACGGATCGAGCAGGTGATGGTCCACCTGCGCGATCCCGCGCCGCCCACGCTCAAGTATGTGCGAGTCTCCGGGGTGTGTTCCAGGCACTATTTCGACCTGTTGCGCTAGCTGACGGGTGAGGATCCGGTTTCCGTCAGTGCCTTCGGCGCCTGCCTGATCGACCCGGGCATCGGCTTGGAAGGCGACTACGGCACCACGCTTGCCAATTTGCGTCTCCCCAGTGGCGCGTTGTGCCATATCGCCAGCAGCCGGCGTTCGGTGGAAGGCGGACGCACGCATCGAAGTCTTCGGTTCCGAAGGCGTGCTGAGAGTCGCCAACGCGCCAGCCAATCTGCTGGATCCGCCGATGGTCCGCATTCGCCACGCCTGGTTTCCGGTACGCTTCGAGCAGGCCTATCGCAACGAACTGAACAGCTTCATCAAGGCCGTGTCCACGGCCTCTCCGCCTGAACCGGGACCGGAGGATGGACGCCGCTCACTGATCATCGCGGATGCCGCTACCCTTTCGGCATTGGACGGCAACGCAGTGAGCATTCGATATTGACCGCAGGCGGACTGTCGTCGGTGCGCAACTGCAGGACGCCACATGGATGTCGCCGTGATGCTGTGCGCCTATCGCCAAGCATACTTGGCAACCTCTGTCTCATTCACCGTAACCCCCAGGCCCGGTGTGTCCCGGAGATGGACATAACCGTCGACCTGAACCCACGGGTCGGTCACCAGTTCGTGTTGCATTGGCGAGGGGTGGGGCTTGAGGTCCATGCCCACATGGTTGGGCGAGTTGGCCAGCATGTGCAGGCTGGCTGCCGTGTTCAGGGCGCTGCTCCAGGTATGGGCGCTGGCGTCGAGATTGGCGACCTCAATCATTTTCAGGACCTGCCGGCAGCCGGTGATGCCCAAGCACCGTCCGGGATCCAGCTGGACGACATCCACCCCTCCCGATTCAATCAACCGCTTGTAGCTCTCCGGGTTCCACTCGTCCTCGCCGGTTCCGATTGGGGTGGTGACCGCACCTCTCAGCTTGGCATGTGCGGCCAGATCGTGCGAGGGCAGTGGTTGTTCAATCCAGCGCAGACGATAGGGCTCCAAATCATTGAAGCGCTGGATGGCCGTGGGCAGGTCCCAGAAGCGACGGTGGCCCGCCACATCCAGAATGACATCGACGTCATAGCCGACCGCGGCCCGAATGCGGTCCACCAGCAACAGATCCCTCTCCCGATCCGTGCCGAACTGGGAGTCGGGTGTCATGCCCCAACCGGCCTTGAGGATCCGGAATCCATTCTGTTGATGCATCGCGAACTCATTGACGGTCCAGTCCAAATCGTCCATGTCGAGGATGAACGAAGCCATGGCAGGTACCCTGTCCGTGACCTGGCCCCCCAGCAGGGACGCTATGGGCTGTCCCAGGATGCGCCCCTTGAGGTCCCACAGCGCCATGTCGATGGCGCTGATGGCGAACGCGGCAATGCCTTCGCTGCCGTACCAAAAACAGCGATCCAGCATGGTGTGCCATAGACCCTCGATGTTCATTGGGTCGCAGCCGATCAGAAGCTCAGACAGGCCACCATCGATGAGCGCCTTGGTGGCACGGGTGGCTTCCGGAAATTGCGAGATGCACTCTCCCCACCCCGCTTGACCACTGGAATCTTCGATTCGCACCAATGTCAGGTAGCGCTCGACATTGCGATAATGAGGCTCCGGATAACCGACCAGCAGCGGTGTGACGGACATGATGGACATGGAGACATAGCCGGTTGATCGTGGTTCAGGTGTCGGAATGTGTCGCAAGGACGCAGACCATCCATTGATTGTCACCCAGTGACCCTTTGAACCGAAGTGGCCGGCAGTCCCGGACACACTCGGATTGCGTCTGATCCAAACATCTTGGCTCACTGACAACCATGAATTGGGAGGAATCCGAATGACTCGATTTCACTTCACTCGATGGTTACGGTTCGTGGTCTTTGCCGCCGGACTGATGATCCTGCTGGCCGGATGTGCTCGTCAGTCCATATACGACGCGCACAAGGACCACGACCACGAGCACGCGTGGGATTATGTGGGCGATGTCAATGCCACGCCGGCCGATGCCGTCGAAGGCGCCGACCTCATGGAAGCACCGTTCGGGCTCATGGAGACGGCCTCGGCGGACTACAACTCCGCAACCGGCACTGCGCAAATGGCGGTGCACGGCCACGGCACCACCGTCACCCTGAGGCTGTCCGACCTGCTCCCGAACACCGACTACATGTCGCATGTCCACGAGGAGCCCTGTGCCACCGGCGGTGGAGCCCTCTACCGGTTCGATCCGAAGGAAGGGGAGCTGCCGCCCAATGAAATCCACATCGCCTTCACCTCCGGTGACGATGGCGCCGGCTTCATGACCGCCGAAAATGACAGCCAGGTTGACGAGACCGCCCGCTCCGTGATCGTGCACACCACCGCCGATGTCAATCTCCTGTGCGCCGACATGCAATAAGCCGTCCGGGCAGGTGCCGGCAACTCCAACCTACCGTGCGGCTGGCAGTCCGCGACTGCGCGGGAGGCCCGCATGCTCCTTTGATTGATCGCCCGGGCCCGCGTCGCCGATCTTCCTCGCATCAATCGGAACAGGGGTTCGATTTGGCAGAATAGCCGGCATGCACGGACAGCCGCCCAACATCCTCTTCGTCCTGATCGACGATCTGGGGGCCGTGGACCTGGCCTCCTTCGGGAGCAGCTTCTACGCGACCCCCAATCTGGATCGGCTGGCGGAACGAGGCCTCGTTTTCACCGATGCCTACGCCAGTTGCCCGGTCTGCTCACCGACCCGCGGCAGTCTGTTGACGGGCCGCTATCCGGCCCGCATCGGCTTGACCGACTGGATCGACTTCGGGGGCCGCATCCAGCCCGTGCGCGGCAAGCTGGTGGACGTGCCCTACATCCGGGAACTGCCGCGCACCGAGATCACCTCCGCCTCGCTATTGAGGAGCCGCGGCTACAGTACCTGGCATGTCGGCAAGTGGCATCTGGGTTTTGAGGAGACCTATCCGGAACAACACGGCTTTGACGTCAACATCGGCGGCGGCTACCTGGGCGCGCCGGGACGCGGGGGCTACTTCAGCCCCTTCGACATTCCGAACCTGCCGCCCGGTCCGCCCGGCCGCTACCTGCCGGAAGTCCTGACGGACGAGGCCATCAACCTGATCCGCAATCGGGGCGACAATCCCTTCTTCCTGAACATGTGCTTCTATCTGGTGCACACCCCGATCGAGGCCCCGGCCGACCGCGTGGCCAAATGGGAAGCCCGGGCGCGCGAGCTGGGCCTCGACCGGCAGACCGCGTTGGTGGAGGGGGAGTTCTTTCCCATGGAAAACAAGCGGCACCTGCGCGTGACGCGCCGCGTCCTGCAGTCCGATCCCGTCTACGCGGCGATGGTGGAGAGCATGGACGAGAACGTGGGCCGGCTGCTGGACACACTGGAGGAGGAAGGCATCGCGGACGACACCCTGGTGGTGTTCACCTCGGACAACGGAGGGCTGTCCACCTCGGAGAGCTCGCCCACCTGCAACAGCCCCTACGCCGAAGGCAAGGGCTGGATGTACGAAGGCGGCACGCGCGTTCCGATGATTGCCGCCTGGCCGGGCCGCATTCCCGCCGGCAGCCGCACCGCGGAGCCCGTCTGCAGCATTGACCTGTTCCCCACCTGGCTGGCCCAGGCCGGGATTCCCGTGCCGGACCGCCTGCTCGTCGACGGCGAGGACCTGTCGCCGGTCCTGTTTGAAGGGGACACACTGGAGCGGGATGCCCTCTTCTGGCACTACCCCCACTACGGCAACCAGGGAGGCACGCCCGGCTCCTCAATCCGCAGCGGGGACTGGAAGCTGATTGAGTTCTACGAGGATGGCCGGCTGGAGCTGTACAACTTGGCGAAGGATGTCGGGGAAGACAACAACCGGGCCGATGCGGAGCCGGAACGCACCCGGGCGCTGCACCAACGCCTCAAGACCTGGCGCGCAAGCGTCGCGGCCCGGATCCCGACACCCAACCCGGACTGGCAGGCATAGGCCGGCGGCCGGTCAGCCGCGACCGGACACGGACCGCATCGCCTGCCGGCGACGACCGCAGCAGGCCTTGTACTTGCGTCCGCTGCCACACGGACACGGCGCATTGCGGTTGACGCGGGCCTGCGGTTGGACCAGCCTGGCCTGATCGCGCTGCCGGTAGAGGTTCATGATTTCGGCCGGGGCCCGACGGGCGGCCAGCAGGCGGGCCATTGCCTCCATCGGTTCCCGAACATGGTTGAAGAAGGCCCGGTAGCCGGCACAGAGGTAGTTGAGGCCGGCCTCGCCGTCCGGGGTCTCGATGAAACGGTTCTTGGGGCAGCCGCCGTTGCAGACGAAGCGCACCTCGCAATCCAGGCAGTACTGCGGCAGGGTGTCGCGCTTGGCGTCGCCGAACTGGTTCTGGGTTTCCGAACCGGCCATCTCCAGGAGCGAGTGCTGCGCCATGTTGCCCAGCAGGTAGTCCGGCTCCACATAGTGGTCGCAGGAATAGAGATCACCGTTGTGCTCCATGGCCAGCGCCGTACCGCAGCTTTCCTCGAAGATGCAGAGGCCGGGACGGTTGCCGGTCCAGGCGGCCAGTGCCACGTCGAAGATTTGGACGAACACCCGGCCCACATCGCGGCGCACCCACTCCTCGAAGATGGCAATCAGGAAGTCGCCGTACTGCCGGTCGGTGACGCTGCGGTCCGTGACCCGGTTGCCTTCCTGGTAGCCGGTCTCGTTGTCCCGCTCCACGATCGGAATGAACTGCATGAAATTCGTCCCGACCTCGTCCCGCAGGTAGCGGTACACCTCCAGCGGATGATGATCGTTGCCGGCGTGCACGGTGCACAGGATGTTGAACTCGACGCCGTACTCCCTAAACAGGCGGGCGGCCCGCATCACCCGGGCGTGGGTGGGTGCTCCG
>CAZMKQ010000039.1:28722-34239 GCA_964566955.1 uncultured Caldilineaceae bacterium
TGCAGTTCCGGCGGCCCGTCCATGCTGAGGCCCACCAGGAAGTCGTTGGCTGCGAAGAACTCGCACCATTCGTCGTCCAGGAGCGTGCCGTTGGTCTGCAGGGCGTTCTGGATGCGCATGCCCGGACGCTTGTACTTCTGCTGCAGGGCCACGGCCTCCCGGAACCAGTCGAGTCCCATCAGGGTCGGCTCGCCACCCTGCCAGGCAAAGGTGACCTCCGGAACCTTCTGGGCCTCGATGTACTGCCGGGTGTACTCCTCCAGCAGGTCCAGCGGCATGCGGAAGTCCGAACCGGGATAGAGTTCCTCCTTGGACAGGAAGTAGCAGTAGGTGCAGTCCAGGTTGCAGATCGCACCGCTCGGCTTGAGCATGATGTGGAAGGAGTTGGGAGTCCTGCCCGGCGTCAGCGCCGGCGTGCCGGCCAGTGGTATCTCAAGCATGTCTGGTGCCCCTGCTTCCAATGCGTCGCCCTACCAGGAGATGTCCACCCGGCGGCCGGTCTCGGCGCTTTCCACGGCCCCGAGCATCATGGCCAGGCTGCGAATGTTGTCCGTGCAGACCGTCTGCGGCTTGGTGCCGGCCGCGAGACAGGTGAGGAACTCGTTGATGACCCCGCCGTGCACCGTGTATTGCAGTTCCGGCGACGGCGGCACCGCCATCGGCTCCACCGCGCGGAAAAAGCCCTCCGTGCCGGTCACGAGTTCGCCGTGGATTTCCTCCTCGCCGTCCCAGAGCACGCTGCCGCCGGTGCCGATGGACCGCCAGTCGCAGTTCCAGGAGTTGTTCATGCCTTCGGCGCACCAACTGCCGTTGTAGCTGAACACCACGTCGTCCGTCATTTCGAAGATGCAGAAGGCCGCGGCACCGTGTTGGTACCAGGACCCGGCCGGATTCCATTCGTGGCAGTAGACGGAGACGGGATCCTTGCCGGTGATGAAGCGCGCCTGGTCGAAGGAGTGGATGGCCATGTCGATGAGCAGGACATGGTCCATTTCATCCCGAAAGCCGCCGAAGTGGGGTCCCAGGAAGAAGGTGGCCGCGACCGTGGAGAGCTTGCCCAGGGCCGGCGAGTGCACCATGTCGCGGTACTGGATGATCGAATTCATGTAGCGCCGGTTCTGGATGACCGCGTAGGTGCGGTCGTGTTCGGCGGCGGCCGCCACCATGCGCTGCGCCTCCGCCATCGTCGGCGCCAGCGGCTTTTCGCCCAGGACGTGGCAACCCAGTTCCAGAGCGGTCAACGTCACGGTCGGATGGGCCGCGGGCACCGTGCAGTCAAAGACGACCTGGGCGTCGGTGTCCTTGATCATGCGGACCTGATCGGCACCCACGGGCACGTCGCCGAGGGCGAACTCCTGCCGACGGGCCTCGGCCAGTTCGGGCACGAGGTCAACCATGCCCACGATTTCGACGTCGGTGCGGTCCTGCAAGGCATTCAGCCATGCGCGGCTGATGCTGCCACAGCCCACAAGCACGGTGCGCCATCGGACCTTGTTCTGTGCCACTACTCACAACTCCCTGGGGACAGGCGAAGGTTGGGGGTCGAGCTCGCATGCCGATTCTGCGACAACCGGATCCGAACCAAGACGGCGCCCGACGGACAGGGGCTGCGAACAACGCTCCATAGTCTAGTCTACCTGTCCGGTCCGGAGGACCTTGGGGCGGCGGTTTTTTGTGTATACTGCGAACTGTCCTACAGGCAGGGCGTCATCCCGGCGCCCGTCCCGTTGGCGCAGGCCGCGGAAGTCTTCAAACCGGGGACAATTGGAGTAGTCATGACCCACGTAATCTTTGATGAGTGCATTCGCGACGGTGCCTGCGTCGAGGTCTGTCCGGTGGAGTGCATCATCCCCGGGGAACCCGAAGAGGAGTGGCCCTGGTTCTACATCGATCCCGAGACCTGCATCGACTGCGGCGCCTGTGTGCCCGAGTGCCCGGTGGACGCCATCCTGCCCGAGGAGGATCTGCCCGAGGACCAGCAGTACTGCACCGAGTTGAACGAGATGTACTTCACCGAAGGGCCCGGCTACGCCGCGCTCGACATGTGACCGATTCCCCGCGCGGGGCCGGGCCCATGGCACGGTTGCCGCGGCATTGAGCCCGTCGGCACGGATGGCGTGCGACGGGCTCTTTTTTTGATCCGAGGAAGCAGGCTATGGCTGAACAGGAAAAGGAATGGCAGTCGGTTGACTGGGAGGGCGTCAAGACCTGCCTGGTCATCATGGCGCATCCGGACGACCCGGACATCTCGTGCGGCGGCACCGCCACGCTGATGGCCCAGGCCGGGATCGATGTCCACTACATGATCCTGACCAACGGGGACAAGGGCAACCACAACCCGGAGATCACCCATGAGGAACTGGTCCTCATGCGTCAGGCGGAACAGCGCGCCGCGGCCGAGACCTGCGGCCTCAAGAACGTGATCTTCATGGGCGAGGAGGACGGCTTCCTGCAGCCGACGCGCGAGTTGCGCGAACGGGTTGTGCGCATCATCCGCACCCTGAAGCCGGAGATTGTGATCTGCCAGGATCCCACGGCCTACACCTCCGGCACCGGCTACATCAACCACCCGGACCACCGCAATGCCGGCCTGGTCGCGTTCGAGGCCATCTTCCCGGCCTCTGACAACCGCATGTTCTTCCCGGAAATGCTGGACGAGGGCTTCGAGCCCCACAAGATTTCCCAGCTCTACATCACCCGCTTCAGCGATCCCAACACCCGCATCGACGTGTCGGCGGTGGCGGAAACCAAGATTAAGGCGGTCTTCTGCCACAAGTCCCAGTTTGCGGAACGGGAGCAGCAGGCCATGCGCCGCTGGATGGATCGCTGGGGCGAGGAAAACGAGGACGGATCCCGCACCTACTGGGAACACTTCCAGGTTATGCGCTTCGAGCGCAGGCGCACGGACAAGGAAGTCGAGGAGGAAGAGGGCGGAAAGGACACCGACGAGTAGCCGGCTGGATGCGTTGCCGTTCCACCCCGCGGGATGCCCTTTCCATCGGCAAGGCGGAATCCTCAAACCCAATATCCTTGGCAGGCAGGAGCCGTACGGCTCCTGTCCTGTGTTGTATGGACAATTGTCACTCGGACTGGGCCGGGCAAGTCTGTGTGCTCGCAAGCGAGCATCAACGAACAGCCTCCACACGTCCAGCCAGAGTACCGGGTCCGGGAGAACCAGACAAAGTGGCGAGGGTCTCCAATCACGGTCCAGGGCAAGCGATGACCACACCTGTCCACACAGAATCGTATCCCCACAAACGGCTTGGGTTGCCGCTGGATTCCTTCAGCGGCATGGAAGAAATGCATCCAATCCGTTTGTAATGGTCGGGGTCCGCCATCCACCTTTCGACCACCTGTTGGCAACGTTCTGAACAGGCGCCTCAACGACGGGAAGTGCAACTGTTCCGCCTGCCATGGCAGGCAACGGCACAAAGGACCATCCGGCAGAGGCGCAGGTGGCACACCCCATCCTGTCGGCACGGCATCAGGCACCGCGATGGCCGGCGGCACCGGGTTCTCGCGCCGGATCGTGTTGTAGCGGTCCATCAGGACCAGGAAATCGTTGACCACAACGCCGAAGACGGCGATCACACCGAAGAGCGACAGTGCGTCGAAGTCCCAGCCCAGGATCCAGTGGCCGAGGACAGCGCCGGCAAAGGAGAGCGGGAAGCCGGCCACGGGGTTCCCCGCGAAGTAGGCGTTCACCCCGCGCGGGGTGGATTCCGACTATTCGTGACTTGCGCTCATGGCTCATCCCTCGTCAATTGGTCTCCGGAGCGGCCTGAACATCGCCCCGTGCAAAGGCGAGCCCTTTGATGCGACACCATCCATTCCCGCTGCAATTGACAAGGACCGCCAAGTGGACAACGCCGTGCCGGCCCTGCGCGCCTGCCTGGAGGCGGAAGACTAAACGGGGACCATCCGGCAGGGCCGCGGCCCGCGCCGGGTACAATGGGATGGAACGGACCGTTGACTGCAGGAGGTGCGCCGATGGCCGTGGCCGTGCCGGAAAAAGAGCTTGTACACGCACGGGAACCGGCCAGTCCCAACGGACAGGCGCGCCCATTGCCATCCGGTGCCGACCCGGCCATGACGCGGGAAGCGCGGGCGACGCGCAGCCGCCAGCGGCAGGCCGACCTCGCGGTCTGGGAGCGCCGCATCGAGGCCCTGCCCCACTATCTGCACTACTACGCCTACGACACGGGACACGAATACGGGGACGACTGGACTACCGACCCCGACTACCCGGCCGAAGGCATCAGTCTGTTCGAGTACGACGAGGACGGCATGATGGTGAGGGACGATCCGCGCGCGCAGGAGATCGAAACCGACATGCGCCGCACCGTCCAGCAGCTGATCGGCAAACGCGTCACGCACCAGGCCGGCTACACCTTCATGCCGGAGACCGCCGCGGCCCTGGGGCGGTACACGGACCAGGGCAAGCCGGCCAACACGGTACGGCCGGATTTGCTGGTCATGCCGCAGCCGGAGGATTTAATCGCCCCTCCGGACTTGAAGCCCCGCCCCGACCATGCCGTGCCCGAACTGGTGCTGGAGATTTTGTCGGAATCGACCGCGGCCAAGGATCTCGGCGACAAGCTGGCCCTGTACCAACATCTGGGCGTGCGCGAATACCTGCTCTACGACCTCGGCGGCAAGCGCGGACGCCGTTCGCCGTGCGAACTGCTGCTGTACCGCTTGGAGCACGGTGCCTACGTGCAACAGACACCCGATGACGACGATGCCCACCGGAGCATCGTGCTCAACGCCCGCATCCGCATGCAGCCCCCGGCCGCCGAGGATGAGGAACCGATTTTCCAGTGGCACGATGCCGCGACCGGACACTGGCGCGACTACCGGAGCGACATCGCCCGGTTCGCCCACGCCGAGGGCCATGCCGAAGGTCGCGCCGAGGGCCATGCCGAAGGAATGCTGGAGGTGGTCCTGGGCCAGTTGGCGCGAGCCCTGCCGGACGACGCGCATCCCGGGGCCGCGGATCGCATCGCGGCCCACTGGCACACCGTCGGCATGCCGAAGAACGCAGGGGACCTGGTCCTCGACATCATGGCCGCCCCCGAACGGTGGCGCACCGTCCTGGGGCTGCCCCGCGACGCGGATCCCACCCCGACATCCAAGGAACACTCTTAGCTGAAGTCTGTCCATTTCCGGGCCAACCTGAGCCAAGGAGCCGAATGGCACCGTCCCGCAGTCGGGGTGGTGGATGCCGACTTGGACCGGCCCAAACCCCTACTGCTGCAGACAACCGAGTACCAAACGAATCCGGTGCGTTGCCCCAGTTGCTGGCAGCAGACGAGAACAGCCCTCCCCGTTAGCGTTGGACGGATCAGTGCAGTTCAACGACTACGCGCACGGCGCAATCTTCAGACTTCAGGGGACCACGAACAACTGCTTGCCGAGCACCATCAAACCACGTTGCCAACCAATGCCACCGACCAGCCAGCAATGGGACTTATATACGATGGTTGACACCACGCATATCCGGTTCACGGGTCGCGG
>CAZMKQ010000040.1:0-32619 GCA_964566955.1 uncultured Caldilineaceae bacterium
ATGCGGTTGCCCTGCCTCACCCCCACAACCTGCCACATGACGTCTCGTTGCAGTGCTGAACATTCCGCATGACTTAATCTGAAGGTAGCAGTTGTGTGTTGACCTGCCGGAAGGCGGTCTCCACGGCTGCCGTCAGCGTCGCGACGGACGTGAAGGTGCGCCGGGGCATGGCTCCGTGCCTGGTGTGCGGAAGGTGCGTTCGATGTCGTTCAACTCCGGACCGGGGCCAAGAAACCGCAGATGTTCCCGCACCCGTGCGACTGAGCATCTGGACAGTGGCCTTCTCATTCCGACACCAGCATCGCGGGTCCGGCCCAAGGCCATCCGCGGCAGTGGCCTACAATGAGGGGCATGACCCGGATCACGAAACCCGTCGCCGGCATGGATGCAGCCGTCAAGCCGGATACCGCGGTGTCCGTACCCGCACGCGGCAACGGCCTCGCCGCCAACCTCGAACCCGGCTCCGCAACGCCCCAGCCCCCCGCGGCAGCCCCCAATGGCGGCACAGCCTCCAGGGCCTGGTGGGACCACATCAAGGCGCTCGACCACTACGACCCCGCCTACCCCTACGACCCCAACCACGTCTACGGACCCGACTGGACCGACGACGACGCCTACGGCAAGGACGGCGTCCACTTCATGGCCGGCAGCGTCCACGGGTTCAGTGTCGACGGCAGTGCGAGCGAGGCGCGCCGCCAAGTGGGCATCCCCCGGGTGTTCAAGGAGCGGTGCCTGAAGCTGCCCGACCTGGACGTGCCCCGGACCAACCGCTACGCCCGCAGCCGACAGGTCGTCCCCGACCTCTTCATCCAGCAGTATCCCCGCCCCGGTGAAAGCCGGCACGAAGTTGCCTTCGACCCCGACAACCCCATCCTGTTCGTGCTGGAGGTGCTCTCCGAGTCCACCTTCCACCACGACCTCGCACCCAAGGAGGAGATCTACCGGGCCATGGATGTGCGGGAGTTCTGGCGCTACGACCCGGAGCGGTGGCACCGCCAGGAGGGCGAACCCCTGCTGTGGGGCCTGCGCCTAACGGCCGAGGGGGATTATGGGAGCATTGCACCGCTCCGCATGGCCGATGGACTGCCGGTCTACCGCAGCAACACGCTGGGGGAATTCCGGATGCTGCCCGAGGATGAGGATGTCCACACCCTCCAGACTTGGGACGGGGAACGCCAAGCCTGGCTGGACCCGAGGCGGGTTGGGGACCTGGAGACCGAAGCAGCCAAGCGAGAGGCTGAAGCAGCCAAGCGGGAGACCGAAGAAACCAGGCGGTTGGCGGTACAGGAAACTGCTGCCCAAACCCGGATGGAGAACATCCTGGTCTTGTTCAGACAACACGTGGCACAAGGGGCATTGGCACCCGACGTGCCCGAAACCCTGGCCGCGGCTTGGCAGAAGGCCCGGTGGGTACCCGACTTCGCCGAGGCCTTGCGGGTAACGAGCGGCGAGCGGGACTGGTCAACCCTATTGCCGCCTGGAGACCGCGCGACCTGAGTGGCCCATCGCTGGCCGTGCGATCCGGCAATGCCGCCCCATCGGTGAGCCAAACCGGATTGGGTACGGGCATCCTGGCCGTGAACTTCCGGATTTCGACCGCTTCAACCGCCCTCGGATACTTCACGCCAAGTCCTTCAATGGCTCGCGCCGAGCCAAAGATGGGTTCCCTCACTCAGGGGAGCATTTGTGCCTGGGACGACCCGCTGGGCCATCCAGGTACCCAAGACTGTATTGCCCTGTCCCCGGGAACTTGGTGCCGGCCGGGAAATGAGCCCACCGGGCGGGTCACCGTGTGCAGTGCCTGCGGATCAGATCCCGCAGGATGATGGTTTCGGACACGTTGTCGCATTCGTTGCAGTGTTCCCAGTCGCTCCACACATACTCCACCGCATGCCAGCCCGGATAGCCGACTTCCTCCATGCGCGTCAGGACCCGTTCGTAGTCAATCGTGTTCTCCGCCATGGATGCCTGCAGGCGGTCCTGGCGCGCGCCGCGGAAGTGGAAGTGGCTGGCATGTTCCACCAGGGGCTCGATCTCCTCGTCGGCCATGCCCTGCCGGGTGAAGTGGGTGTAGTCCAGGGTCAGGGTCAGGCCGTCCACGCCCCGGGCCAGGGCCCGGGCCTTGCGCGGTGTGTCGACGATCGAGCCCACGTGCGGTTCGACGCTGAACTCCAGCCGCAGGCGCTGTGCCCGTTCCACCCGCCAGGCCAACTCCTCCTTGGCCCGGTCCAGGGAGTCCCGGTGCGACTCCTCCGGGAAGCGCACGCCCGGCAGCGCGGTGACGTGCCGGCTGCCGCAGGCGGCGGCATAGTCCAAGGCCCTCAGGAACTGCTCGCGGGCATGCAACCGACGGGTGTCGTCCGGCTGGTTGATGGCGAACGACACGAAGTCCAGGTCCAGTTGCAGGAAGATGTCCGCAACTTCCAAGCCCAGGTTCGACAGCCTGCGCTCGAGACGCTGGCCCGAGGCCACCGGATCCGCAAATTCTCCGGACGGCTGGATGTGGGACCGACCCTCGAAGAGCCCAATGTCCACACCCTGGAAACCCATCAACTGAATCAGCTGCAGGGAGGCATGGTGCTCCAACAGCGGGAACGTGAAGTCGGCGCAGGCAAGTCGGGCACGCATTTCAGGCCTCCGGGCTGTCCATGAATCGAGTGGTGTCGGTCTCCCACTCCGCCGGCGCGATGTAGCCGCCGTCCACAACCAGGGAGGTACCGGTGATGCCGGCCGAGTCCTCACAGCTCAGGTACAGCACGGCCCGGGCGATCTGTTCCGGGGTGATCACCACGCCGGTCGGCACCCGCTTGAGCCGCATGGCCAGCGTTGCTTCCGGATCCGGACTGGTGCTGAGGTGGTAGCGAAGCATGGGGGTATCGGTGATGCCCGGACAGACGCAGTTGCAGCGCAGGCCGTCCCGGGCGTAGTCCACGGCGATGTTGTTGCTCAGACCCAGGACCGCGTACTTTGACGCGATGTAGGCCGGCGTGTCCCCCTGGGCGATGAAACTGCCCACGGAGGCGATGTTGACCATGTAGCTGCGGTCGAATTGGCGCAGGTACTGCATGCCGTGCCGCACGGACAGGTAGACCGACTTGAGGTTGACTCCCATCAACTGGTCCCAGTCCGACTCGGGATACTCGTCCAGCTTGGCCACATGGACGATGCCGGCACAGTTCACGATGATCGAGGGCGGCCCCAGGGACGCCGCGGCCCTGTCCAGGCTGGCCTTGACCGCGTTGCTGTCGGTGACGTCGCAGTTGTGGAACTCGGCCGTGCCGCCCGCCTCGGTGATTTGATCCGCGACCTGCGCGCCCGGTTCGGCCTGAATGTCCACCGCGGCCACCGCGGCACCTTCCTCAACGAACAGGCGCGCCACGGCGGCTCCCATGCCGGACGCCGCCCCCGTCACCCAGGCCGTCTGTCCAGCCAGTCTGCCGTTGTTTGTCATAAAGCCGCTGCTTCCTCGGCCGCAGCCATGAAGGAACTCAGTGCAGGGGGGCCATCGTCGCGATGGCTTCCTTGACCTCCGCCTGCAGGGCGCGGTCGGCGGGCGGGTTGAAGAACCCGCCCTCGCCGCCGGTCACGTCGCCGCCAATCTGGTTCAGGGCCTCGATTACGGCGGTGTAGTTGAAGGCGCGTCCGTTGCGAAACCGGATGTCCTCCAGCGCCTGGATGTACGCCTCCCACTCCAGGGCGCGGTCCCAGTCGCCCGCCCGCTGGGCGTTGTTGATTTCGTCCGCCGTGCGGGTCACCACCACGGCCGTGCCGGAGGTATGGCCCTTGGTGCCCTCTTGGGCGGCGGCCGTGCTGCGGTCGCCGATGCCCCAGATCACAATCGTGTCCTCCGGGGCGCGCTCCGCCATGTAGGCGGCATCCGCCACATCCGTGCCGACCTTGACGCCCACAAAGTGCGGAGAGTCCGCCATCAGCTGCAATACGGCATCCCGATCCCGGGAGGCCCTCAGGTAGTAGAGGAACCGGGCACCCTCGCCGCCGAACTCCTCCGCGAGTTCGCCCAGGCCCTGGCAGAGGCCGTCCGGACTAAAGACCCCGGCGAGGGGCATGATCAAAATCACGTCCGGCCGGCGCGCCAGGCCCAGGTGGGCGCGGATTTGGCAGCGCGCGTCCGCCAGCGGGTTCGGTACTACGGCACTCATGAGAATGCCATCGTCGCCCATGACTTCCCCGGTGGCGTAGAAGAGCCGGTTCTGATCCTCGAGACACAGGTGATGCAGCAGGCTGGTGCCGGCCACGGAGACGACTCGTTTGCGGCCGTTGTCCAGATGGTTGTTCTCCATCAGGTAGCGGGTGTTCAGCCGGTGGCCGTCAAAGTCCACGGCCCCGTCCCTGAGGGGCACGATGGGAATGGCGATGACGCTGTTCAGGCCGTCCAGAAGGGTTGCCAAGTCCATAACAGGTGCGTTTTCTCCCGAATTAGTGATGCCAGGTTTGCTGCAGGACGCGGATCCAGTTGCCGTGGGCCAGCTTGCGCAGGTCCGACGCGTCGAAGCCGGTTTCCTCCAGCGATGCCATGAGCGCCGGCAGCTTGCTGCAGTCCGACAAATCGCCGGGCATGGTGGCACCGTCGAAGTCCGAGCCCAGGGCCACATGGTCGATGCCGATCCGATCCGCCACATAGGCCGCGTGCTTGACGATTTCGGTATGGGAGGTGGAGGTGTCGGAAGCTCCGTCCGGCCGCAGGAAGCCCGTGTTGAAGTTGATGCCCACCAAGCCGTTGGTCTCGGCGACGGCATCGAGCTGCAGGTCGGTCAGGTTGCGGGCGGAATTGGACAGGATGTGCACGCAGGAGTGGGTGGCCACCAGCGGATCCTCCGACAGTTCGGCCACGTCCCAGAATCCCTTTTCGTTCAGGTGGGACAGGTCGATCATGATCCCCAGATCGTTGCACGCCTTGACCAGCGCCTTGCCGGGCTCCGTGAGGCCCGGTCCCTGATCCGGAGAGCCGGGGAAATCGAAGGACACGCCATACCCAAAGGCGTTGGTGCGGCTCCAGACCGGCCCAATCGAACGCAGGCCGAGGTCGTACAACAAGGGGAGGAGCGTCAGCTCCGGATCCAGCGGCGACGCATCCTCGATGTGGGCGATGGCCAGGCAGCGATGGTTGGCCAGGGCCTCCAGCAACTCCGGCACGGTCCTGACCAGGGAGAACTCGGGGGACAGGGTCCGGTCCAGATCCAGCAGGAGGGCGAACATGCGGAGGACGAAGTCCAAGGCATAGTCCTGGGGCACTTCCTGCCCCCGTGACGGCAGGGGCGCATCGCCCCGATAGTCCTTGTCCGGGGTATACATGGCGAAGAAACCGCCGGCCATACCGCCCTGGCGCATGCGCGGCAGGTCGAGATGGCCCTCCGTACCCTCTTCATGGAACTGCATTTGCCGTTGGCCGCGCACCAGCCGCAACAAGGTGTCGTTGTGGCCGTCCAGGATGGCGGGATAACTTGTGTCGGCCGTCACGGCGCAGTCCTGTGGTTGATGCGGAAGGTCAGAGGCTCGTCAAGCAGATCAGTATAAAGCCCTGCCCCAACCGGGTGCACAGGCCGGGAAGCCGTCCGATCCGGTGTGCATGCAGGAAACCGTCGATGTTTCGGCACCGACGGACATGTGTCAGGATTCAGGCTGTCGCCAGCGCAGCGCGGCGGGGCCACCAAGATCCCGGGCACGCTGCCGCTCCCCCGGCAAGGCATTCGACAAACGAATCCGCATGGCCGATACGCTGAGTCCCGAAGAACGCTCGCGCCTCATGGCGCGCATACGCAGCCGGGACACCAAGCCCGAGATGTATGTAAGGAAGGCGGTCTGGCACGCGGGTTTCCGGTACCGGCTGCATTCGCGCACACTGCCGGGAAAGCCCGATCTGGCCTTGGCTCAATACAAGGTGGCCGTCTTCGTCCACGGCTGCTTCTGGCACCAGCACGGCTGTGCCAAGACCAGCCGTCCCTCGTCGAACCGCGAGTTCTGGGACCGCAAGCTGGACGGCAACGTGGCCAGGGACGCGCGCAACCGGGACGCACTGCGGGCATTGGGCTGGACGGTCCTGACCGTCTGGGAGTGTGACCTGGAGGAGGGTACCGCCAAGGTGCTGGATGTCCTGAAGCCGTTGAGAGCCATGCATTCGATGGAGAATGACCGGCCGGACAGTCGCCCAGGGACGATCACGGCCATTCCTTGCGCCACTCTCGCCCAGGCCCATTTGGATCCGGTTGCCGGGCACAGGCCAGACCTGCCGACAAGGTTTGACTGCGCGCAGCCAATGCCTTGACCGTGCTTGCATCAGCAGTCCGATTGCCCAAAGGGCCCCAAGCAGGGGTTTGGGATCTCGGACGTGCCGACCGGCCCCTATTGCAGTTCCAGGAAGATGCCCACAGCAGGGAAACAGCGAACCCGGTCCCTTGCGCTTTTTAGGTGTCCAGGTAAGTGGAGAACCACTCCAACGACTGTTGCCAGGCATCCTGGGCCGCTTCGGCATGGTAGGAAGAGCGGGTATCGTTGAAGAACGAGTGCCCGGCCCCTTCATATACCAGACGCCGGTTGGGTACACCGGCTGCCGTCAAAGCCTGTTCCAGTTGTTCGGTGCGCGGCAGAGGGTAGGCCTGATCCGCGGCGCCCCAGATCGCCAGCAGGGCCCCATGGACCTGTGCGGCCTCCTCGTCCGACAGAGGTGTCCCGTAGAAGGAAACGGCCGCGGCATTCAGCGGATTGTAGGCTGCGAAGGCCTGGGCGATTCTCCCGCCGAGGCAGAAGCCAATGATGCCCACCTGGCTGCCCTTGGTGGCTTCCAGCTCCAAGAGGTACCGGGCTGCCACATCGAGCTCCGCCAAGGCCGTGGCCTGATCCAGCGCCATGGCCAGCTTGCGAGCCTCCGTAGGCTCCGTGGCCACCTCCCCGTGATACAGGTCCGGTGCCAGCGCGACATAACCCGCCTGGGCTACGCGGTTGGCGACGTCCTTGATATGCGGATTGAGACCCCACCACTCCTGAATCACCAGCACAGCCGGTGCCGGACCGGATGCGGGCAGCGCCAGATGTCCCTGCAGAGTCTGTTGATCGTGCTCGCCGTACTCCACCATGGAGGTGGTCAAGCCTGTGGCGGAAGCTTCTTCATCGCCTTCCGAACCAACGCCTTCGGGAGCGGCCGGAGGTTCGGGTACGGTGACGGTACAGGCCGCCAGCAGGGCCAAAGCAGCACCGGCACCCACGAGTGAACTGGCTCTTTGCACGAAACTGCGTCGGGTAATGCGGCCGTGTTCAAACTGATCAACGGCCGCCAACAACTGTTGGCGCTTCCTTATCCCCAGAGCTTCGGGGACAACCGCAGAGGTGGGATCTTGGGATCCCGGGAGGAGAGAACGGCACATGGTGAGCTTCTTCTGGATTGGTATTGGTTTCCCCGGGACTGGAATGGTCACCAGGACACAATTGCGGGAAATGCGTCCCGAGTATAAGTCCGTACTTGCCGGCCGGCAAGTGGAAAACGGCCTCCAATCGTTCATGCGTCAGCCCTGTCCCAAGGCACTGACAAGGTTGTCACAGGACCATGAACGGCATCAGACAGGCAGGATTCCGGACCGCCGGTTGGGATCATGTGTTCCGCCTTGTGGGCATCGACTGGCGTGGATGTTCTACCGCCTCGGATGCGGAAGGCCATGCCCCAACAACCGCGCCGGAGGTTTCAGGCCCTTTCCCCCGCGACTATGTCAACTTCCTTGGTCGCCTTCCCCGCGTGCGGCATCGAACAACTGCGCGATCCTGTCAAGCTTGTCGTTGACCTCGGACGGGATCGAAACGGGATCCAGGTACTCAACCAACCGATGCAAATCGGTTTTCCGGAGCAGCATGGGCCGGCCAAGGTGCGCCCCAAGCCGCCGGAAGAACTCTTCGGCAAACTCACTGAGCTTCTTGGCTCTGGTGGCAGTCGTCCACAACAGGCCGGCCCCATCCGAATCCATGCGTTTCCAGACATTGAAGTCTGCTTCCACGCCATCAAACACCTTTTCCAACACCAAGGCGTCAAGCACCCGTTCGATTTGGGACCTGTCGGGAGCGAACAGGGGCGCGTCGACCTCGCTGGCCTCGGCATGGGCGACGAGGACTTCGGGAGTCACAATGTAATTCTCGATTTCGTAGCAACTCCAATAGGCAATTGAGAAGCCTTCACCTTCCCAGTCGGTTCTGCTTTGGCCGTCGCTGTCGAAAATGGCCAAGCCCTTCAATTGCGGCAACATGGAGCGAAGTGTGAAGTAGTGCTCCCTGGCAGGCAGGCCGTATCCACCTTCGGCCCCTGCGAGTCGTGCCTCGAGGCTCTGTGCGGGATAGTTGCTTTGAACATAGTACGAGTTGATCCTGTCATCCAGCAGGTCGTGCACAGGGTGCTTCAACTTGCGGGCCAAGGCTTTCAGAATCTCGATGTCCGTACGGCCTTCCACGTACAGGACATACCCCATCTGGCGCGCCCGTACGTAGTGATCGGCACCAAAGTAGGCCAGTGCCTTTCTCACGCTCGAGTCGGTGGGCAGCTCAACCGAGGCGCCCCCCAACAGGAAAGTCAGGTTGTGGGCATCGGTGTCATTGGTGTCAAAAACTTCGTCTAATACCACTTCCGAGTGAGTGGCCAGAATGACTTGGGAATCGGCCTGATCCGCTATTTCGGTCAACAGGGCATAGACCTGCTTTTGGCGCAGGATCTCCAAGTGGGCGTCCGGTTCGTCGATCAACAGGACACTGCGCCGATGGGCAAACAGGTAGGCCAGGATCAGAAGCATCTGTTGCATCCCCCGACCGGCAAGTTCCAGATCGAACGGGGTTCTGGATCCTGTTTGCCGATAGACCAACCCGACACTGCCGCGCGCGACATCCTCCTCCGGGGTTTGAAGCTCCACTTCGAACAGCCGGCCGATCCACTGCACGATGCAGTGCCAATCGTCCGACGACTGCCTGTATACCATCAGGCACAGGTTGCGCAGCACCTGTGCTGTCTGGCCTTGTCCCAGCAGGACATCAATGCGGCCCGGCTGCAGGACCGGTTCTTCGGTTTCCAGGCCCGACATCGGGTACAGAAGACCGACATTGAGATGCGCGGCGGCTTGTATCAGCTTACGGTTCCCGATCGTGGCCTCATCGGGTGTGCAGTAGACCAGCTCGTCTTGCGTGTAGGTAAATGTCATGGTGACAGCCCGGACTGCCCCCTCATGCAGCAGGCCCAGGGAAATGTGGAACGCCTTCGGAGTGCGATCCGTCCTGACCGTTGCGTTGTGCCAGAACAGTCTGGTCCTCCGTACAGGCACGGCCACGATGTTCAGGCGATTGAGCGATGTCGAAGTCCGTTGGGCGGGAGGTGCCTGCCCCTTGCTCTCGTACCAGGTCTTGACCGCCTGCGACCACAAGGCGATGGCCTGCAGGGCCGTCGTCTTGCCGCTGTTGTTGGGACCTATCAATACGGATGGATGGTCGAGCTTGATGCGTTGCGATTCGCCAAATCGCTTGAAGTCGCGGACTTCAAGCCAGTGCAGCAGTCTCATGTGCTCGTTCTCCAAGGCAACCGGCTATGGCAGCGCGGACAATTTTAGGCGTCGGTTCAGGCATCCACGGCAGTCCTCAACCGATTGCGCACACCTGAGGCGATCCCGGTCAACACCGCACCCCTGAACCAGTCGAATTGCCAAGCAACCTTGGCAGGTGGAACTCCCGGGCCTCCGACAGGCCGTCCACCGGCGGGCCAACGGACCGCGCCTATAATCCTTTGCGGAAGAGAGAAATCGGAGGGCGGACATGGCCCAACAGGTGACAACGCGGCCGGTAGAGGCACCGGGGGTGGCCACGGGAGAACCACAGATCCCCTCCGGCAACGGGACGTCTCCGGAAACGGCCGTCCCCAAAGGGTTCAGCGCGGAAACATGGGAAGCCATCACGCGCCTGTGGCACTTCCTGCCCGACTATCCCTACGAACCACAGCATCAATACCTTGACGACCTAACGACCGATCCCGACTACCCCCTTGAGGATTTCCCCGTCTTGACCAGCCCGGAACACCAAAGTCTGGCCCACAGCATCTATACCGTCTTGCGCGCTTGGATGCCCGACCATGTCCGGAAGGAACAGGGCCTCCGGCATATCGGCCAGGACTCGCAGGTGCAGCCGGACATCGTGGTGGCGGCGGACCCCGTACCGGCCGGGGGCCTTCTGGATCTCAAGGCGTCCTCACCCGGACTGCTGCTGGTCGTGGAAGTCCTCTCCGACACCACGCAGGCAAAGGACCGCGGGTTCAAAATGGCCTTCTATACCGCTCTCGGCGTCCAGGAATACTGGCTCTGCAACCCCAACGCACTGGCTCCCTCCCGTGCGGAGGCGGAACGCCGGCGTACCCGGGCCGACTATGCTCCCGGAGTCCCGGATGAGGCCCGGATGGAAATTTACACGCTCAACCCTGACGGCACCTACGATCCGGAACCTGTTCTGCCCGAGATGGACACGGCGCGATACGGGGACTGGCCGGCCTACCGCAGCCCCGTACTGAACCGTGTAGTCCGCACATGGCCCCTGTCCCCGCCCGACCATGTCCTGCAATGGTGGGACGGGGCCCGCGGCTGGATGGACCTGGAAACATTAACCAAGGAAACGGCTCGGAGCGACGGCCACAAGGAAGGCTTGGAACAAGGCAGGCTGGAGGGTCTGGAGAATTCCATCGCCGAACGACTGAAGTTGCTTGCGATGCTTGAACCGTCGGAGCGGGATCGCCTGGCTGCAAACTGGCGACGGTTCGGGCGCGTGCCCGACATCATGGACGTGCTTGCGGCCCATACGGACCTGGCCGCCACCGTGAGGCCGGAAGTACAAACTCAAATCCGGCGACGCCTGGAATTCACGGATCCCTGACCCTTCCCTGCAATCTCGCCTTGTCTGTACCGTAGTCTTGGCTGTCGTGATCCTGTCTCGTTCAGACGTTGGAACAGACACAGACGACGACGGACAGGCCTGAAGCCAGTTCAGCTCGATTCCCCCGCGTCTCCCCAACGGCTCGCGCGGCCTTGGACGCGCCCGCGTACAATTCGGAACCTGGTTTCGCCCTTCTCCCCAGCCCGCCATGTCCGGTTCCGCCAGTGCCGGCGCGGGTGCCGCCTGCATGGAGCTTCGTCATGACATTTGGTTTCGGACAGTACACCTACGAGGTTGCCGAAGGCTGGTTCAAGCCGCCCAACGGCTGGACGTTCGGCTGGATTGCCGCCGTTGCCTGCGATTCTCAGGATCGGGTGCACGTGTACTCGCGCTCGGAACATCCCATGGTGGTGTTCGACCGCGCAGGCAATTTCCTCGCCAGTTGGGGCGAAGACGTGCTCCAGGACGCCCACGGCATCTGGATCGACGGCGAGGACCAGGTGTGGTGCACGGAACGGAACACCCACTGCGTCCGCAAGTTCTCCCCCGCGGGAGAACTCCTGATGACGATCGGCACGCCCGGCCAGGCCGGAGCCGAGGACGGCGCACCGTTCAATCTGCCGACGGACCTGGACCTGGCCCCCAACGGCGACATCTACATCTCGGACGGCTACGGCAACGCCCGCGTCCACCACTACTCCCCCGCGGGGGAACTGCTCAACAGCTGGGGTGACTGGGGCAAGGGACCGGGCCAGTTTGCCCTTTCCCACTGTGTGCGCATTGACCGCTACAGCCGGGTCTGGATCTGCGACCGGGAGAACAGCCGCATCCAGATCTTCGACCTGCAGGGCAAGTTCCTGACGGAGTGGACAGACCTGGCCAAGCCGGACACCATCTTCTTCCATCCGGAGGAGGACGTGGTCTACATCGCGGAGCTGGACCAGCAGATCAGCATCTACAACTTCGACCAGGAACTGCTCTCGCAGTGGGGCGGGCGGCAGCGCAGCGACCGGCCGGGTGAGTTCGTCGCCTGTCCGCACGGCATCTGGGTCGACTCCCGCGGCGACATGTACGTGGGCGAGGTGCAGGCGGATTCAAGACTGCAGAAGTTCATTCGACAGAACTGAAACACGCCCACCACTCACTTTCCGGACACGCAACGCTCCATGGCAACCGATCACATTGAACTCATCGTCAACGGCGAGCACCACCAGGTCTCATCGCGCGCCGACACTCCTTTGTTGGAGGTGCTGCGCAGCGAACTCGGCTTGCTGGGGGCCAAGCACGCCTGTGGCGCCGAGCAGTGCGGTGCCTGCAAGGTGCTGGTGGACGGCGAGGATCAGCCCTCCTGCTGCCAGCCGGTGGGGGAAATTGACGGCAGTTCGATACGGACGGTGGAGGGGCTGGCCGCGCAAGGACGGCTCGATCCGTTGCAGCAGGCCTTCATTGCGGAGACCGCCACCCAGTGCGGCTACTGTGTGCCCGGTTTCCTGATCGCGGCCAAGGGTCTTCTGCACCGCAACCCCAATCCCTCGGAGGAGGAAATCCGGGAGGCGATCAACCGCAATCTGTGCCGGTGCGGGATTCACAACCGGGTGGTGAGGGCCATTCAACGGGTTGCATTCGGAACCGAGGCGGAACCCATCTACAGGGTTGTCCCGCCGGACGACGGTTTGGAGCCGCCCTCCCAGGAACCTGGCGCGCCGTTGCCCGGTTCGCTTGCGCACCACCCCGACCTCGACGACTGGATCCGCCTGCGCCCGGACCGCGGCGTGGACGTGTACACCGGCAAGGTGGAGCTGGGACAGGGAATCACCACGTCCCTCTCCCAAGTGGTGGCGGAGGAACTGGACGTGGACATCGCCCGCATCCGCATCCACACGGCGGATACGGAGACCTCCCTCGACGAAGGCTCCACTGCCGGCAGCATGTCCATGGAGATGTCCGGGGGTGCACTGCGACAGGCCGCGGCCGAGTTCCGGTATCAGTTGCTGGCCATCGCGGCCGAAGAGTTCGAATGCGACCAGGAGGACCTTGAGGTCTCCGACGGCATGGTGCAGCATCCGGCAAGCGGTGCCGGGAAGGACTACTGGGATCTGCTGCCCGAGGGACGGCTCGGCATGGCGGCCACAGGCGTGGCCGTGCCCAAGCCGCCGGTCGCCTACAACGTGGTCGGCCAGCCGGTGACCCGCGTGGACATGGAGAGCAGGGTGCGGGGCGAGCCCGTGTTCCTGCAGGACATGGTCCTGCCCAACATGCTGCACGCCAGGGTGGTGCGGGGGCCTGTCGCACAAGCAAGCCTGGAGCAAGTCGACACCACCGGCCTCGACCTGCCGGACGGCGTCCAAGTGGTTAGGGACGGCTCCTTCCTGGCGGTCCTCGGCGAGAATGAGATTGAAGTCCTGCGTGCCCGGGAACAGGTGGTGACCCGCTGCGCCTGGCACACGCCGGATCGCCTGCCGGACCAACAGGACCTGTACGGCTGGATGAACGCGCAGGAAAGCCAGGACTTTCTGCTCCGTGACGGACAGCCCTCTTCGGATCCCATCCCCGAACCTCCGGAAGGAGACGGGGTTGTCCACCGCACGTTCCACCGTCCCTACCAAATGCATGCGGCCCCGGGACCGTCCTGTGCCATTGCCCAACTGGACGAAGCAGGGAAGCTGACCGTCTGGTCCCACAGCCAGGGGGTGTTCAGCCTGCGGGAGGCGTTGTCGCAGGCACTCAACAAGCTGGAGGCGGAGATCCGGGTCACCCACGTGCCGGGACCCGGCTGCTACGGACACAACGGCGCGGACGACGTGGCCTTGGATGCCTGCCTGCTGGCCTTGGAAGCACCCGGCCGACCGGTGCGGGTGCAGTGGATGCGCGAGGACGAATTCGTGCAGGAACCACTCGGCACCCCCATGGTAGTGGACATTCGAGCCACCCTCAATGCCGAGAAGCGACTGGAGGATTGGCACCAGTCCAGCCTTGGGCATACGCACTCGGGACGTCCGGCAAAGGCGGCCCCCAGCGAAGCCACGCTGCTGGCCGCCTGGGAGCGCGCACAACCCCTGGACAGGCCCGTGCCACAACCGATGATGGGTCGCAACGTCGGTCTGCACCGCAATGCGGAGCCGGGCTATCAGATTGCCAAGCCGACCATCATCAAGCGGTTCCTGGCGGAGAGCGGCCTGCGAACTTCGTCCATGCGCTCCCTGGGGGCACTGGTCAATGTGTGGGCCATCGAATCCGTGATGGATGCGCTGGCCCGGGAAGCCGGGGTGGATCCGTTGGAGTTTCGCCTGCAGCACTTGGAGGACCCGCGGGGCCGGAGGGTGCTGGAGGTTCTGGGTGAAGCCATGAACTGGAATGCCACCGGTGGTAAAGGTTCCGCAGACGGCCAGGGGAGGGGGATCGGCTATGCCCGATACAAGGGAGACAAGTCCCTGGTGGCGGTTGGCGTGGACCTGACCGTGGACCGCGTCACCGGCGCCATCGCCCTTGACGAAGCCCACATCGTGGCCGATACCGGCCAGGTGATTAATCCGGACGGGCTGAGTGCCCAGCTGGAAGGCGCGTTTGTCCAGGCCGCCAGTCAGACGCTGTTGGAAGAGGTGAAGTTCACGCGCCAGGGGGTTTCATCAACGGACTGGGAGACCTATCCCATTCTCAGGATGGTTCAGATGCCAACCATCCACACCCATCTGATACGGAGGGATGGATTCCCGGTGCTTGGGGCCGGTGAGGCAGCCATTGGTCCTGTGCCGGCAGCAATTGGCAACGCACTCGCGCGAACCAGAGGCAAACACCCAAACATTCTGCCGCTGCAACCATAAGTTGTAGCTGTTCTGCAACTGTGTTGGAAGTCAAGCCTCAATGGGTATTGACACAGGCCCTGCTGCCACAGGACCTGGTTCCGGACCATCGGGTTCAGGGTGAGGAGCAGCTTGCGCGTGGCTGAACACCATTTTCCTGGGCTTGTCCCACCGGCCCAAACGGATATAGAAGACACGGTCGACGGAGTGTAGTGGATATCACGGTGGCCATGCAGGGAATTGTGCACACGGAGACACGTCCACTCCTGACGGCGGGTGATTTGAGCCGGATTACTTCCTACTATTCCCCATGGTTTGCGGCCATGGGCAAGGAACCCTCTCGCTACCTGTACTACAAGGATGTGGAATGCGATCCGCCGGAGGCCTTGCCGTGAGAGAAGACATCTCCATCAACGCCGAGCGCCTGCTCGGGGAGATCGAACACATCAGTCAGTTCAGCGATGTGCCTGCGCCGGCAGTAACCCGCATCCTGTACACCCCCACCGACATGGCCGCCCGGCACTACCTCAAACAACTGGCGGACGCGGCCGGCCTGCCCTGGCGGGAAGACGCATTGGGCAATTGGTTTGTCCGCCTACAAGGCACCGAACCGGACCTGCCGGCGGTTGCCACCGGCTCCCATATCGACGCGATCCCCCATGCCGGACGGTATGACGGCGTCGTGGGTGTGCTGGGTGGGCTTGAAGCCCTGCGTGCCGTTCAGGAAGCGGGGATCACGCCGCGCCGCAACCTGGAACTGATCATGTTCACGGCGGAAGAACCGACCCGCTTTGGCGTGGGCTGTCTGGGGAGCCGCGGCATGGCAGGGCTCATGCCATGGGATGCCATGCGTGCACTGCAGGACGCGAACGGCGTGTCTCTGGAGCAGGCCCGCGCCGATGCCGGCTTTACGGGAGAACTGGAATCGGTGGAATTGTCCCCTGACGCATACGCCTATTTCGTGGAACTCCATATTGAGCAGGGACCATTTCTGGAGGCGGCGGACAGGGAGATAGGCATCGTCACCGACATTGTGGCCTCAACCACGGTGCGGGTGACTCTTACGGGAGAGGGAGGCCACGCCGGCACCGTCCCCATGCCGGAACGCAATGACGCGCTGGCGGCGGCGGCCGAACTTGTCCTGTTGGCCGAAAAGGCCGCCGGTTTCCGGTCTCGGGGTTTGGCCGTGACAACCGTGGGCATGCTGGATGTGCATCCGGGAGCCAGCAACAGCATTCCCAGTCGGGTGGAGCTAACCCTTGATGTACGGGCCCGGGAGATGGGGGTGCGCGACGCGATGCTGGAGGAGATACACACGGGGCTGAAGGCCCTGATCCGGTCTCGCAAGGTCCAGCACGAATGGCAGGTGCTCAACCACGACCCCGCGTGCCAATCCGATCCCCGGATCCTGGAAGCGATCGCCCGGAGCGCCAAAGCCTTGGGCTATGCCCATCTGTCCCTTGTCAGCCGTGCCTATCACGACACGGTGTTCATGGCCCGACACTTCCCGGCGGCGATGATTTTCATCCCCTGTTATGAAGGCTACAGTCACCGGCCGGAGGAGTTCGCGGCACCGGAGCATATTGTGGCCGGGACTGAAACCCTGACATCCACCCTGGTGGAACTGGCCGCGCTGTAGGCTAATACGACCATGAGGCCGGAGCCGGCAGCAAAAGCTCCGGGAGGTCCAGGACTTGAAGCCTGGACCTGTGCCCGCCAGCCCTAACGCCCCTGCATCCGGGTAACTCGGACGATGATACGGTTCAGCCTTGGAAAACCTGTTCGCGATGCCAATGCAGGAACATTGGGTCAGGCCTTTGGTCGTCATGTCTGGGTGCGCGAATGGGCTTTCCCTTGTGGTCCAGAAACCACAGATCGAAAGCCCGGTTCTGGCCGTGCAGGTCGTCCGACACGACCAGTCTCAAGTCGTCAAGCAGACTGATGCCCCCCAAGTCGAATGCCTTATGGTGGAGGGTACACAAGGCCAAGCCGTTGGAGACCTCGTCCGGTCCATCGTACGCATGCCATCGGATGTGGGCCGCCTCCAAGCCCATCAGGTTGTTGTCAAGACGAATGTCGTAGTCGCAGACGGCACAGCGATGCTCGTAGGCCCTGATTACCTCCCGTCTGAACTCTGGATTCCGCGGGTTCCGCTTCCTGGAGGACTTCGCCTCAGGCTGCATGACCCGATGTATGCTCACGTCGGCGGCAAGGTCGTCATGGAGGCTCTCGGCGAAGTAACTGTCCAACAGATACTGTGCCCCCATCCATATCACCTCGGGATGCGCCACCAGCAAACTGTGCACCGCCTCGGGGAATCCGACAGACACATCGCTCCTCATGAGCCGCCCATGGCTTGGCACGCCATCAGCTCCCGCTGTCGGCAGGTACCCGCGGAGCTCCCACAGACCGTCCCTTGGCAACCTGCAAATCGGCTGCTCCGGATGATGGACCTGTCGAGGTGGACCGAACCTGATCAACAGATCACGCAACCGCACCGCGATGTCCCGATAGGGCAACAGGCGCGGTTCTCCTCGACACAGATTGCCCATCGCCAACAGGATTAGGAGCGGCTTGTGCGGGGCTCGCTCGCCTGCCCGTGACCAGACTTGCAAACGCGAAAGCAGATACAGGAAACGCTCGCTGGTCATCAAATCGGCTCGTAACGGGTTTGGCACCGGTTGGTTCCGCCTCAAAACGGGCTGGTGGGCAGGTTGAAGAACGCAGTTATATGGTCAGTGAACAGACAGTGACAGGACAACCCCAAGTTGTCATAACCACTCCCCAATCAGTCGGGAATCCTGCCATACCCGGGAGCCGATGCCCGATGGTGCTCCGTCTGTCTTCCTTCAAGTCGGCTGAGGGCACGCTGCACGCTGGCCGGAAACGCAACCGTTCGGCTGATAGAGTTAACCTGCTCATGCGCCAAGAGCGCATACTGTTCGGAAACACGGACGAATACTCCCACCCTCGAATCACCAGCGGAGAACCTCAAACCATGCCTGACACCGCCCTGCCCACCGCCGTACTTGGACGCACCGGTCTCGAAGTCACCCGTTTGGGGTACGGTGCCGCCCACCGGCGCGCGCTCACCGACGACGAGATCGGCAACATGCTCCACCGCGTGCTGGATGCCGGCATCAATTTCATCGACACCGCCAACTCCTACGGCAACAGCGAGGAGATGATCGGACGCTATATCCGATCCCGCCGCGACGAGTATGTCCTGGCCACCAAGTGCGGCAACCATCCCAGAGAGGGCCATATCTGGAACAGGGAGAACGTGGAGCGCTGCCTGCACGAAAGCCTGGCCCGTCTGCGCATGGACAGCGTGGACATCATGCAGCTCCACAACCCCAGCGTGGCTGAATGCGAAGCGGGCGACCTGGCGCGGTGCCTTGAGGACATGCGCAGTCAAGGTTATGTCCGCTGGATTGGTGTCTCCTCGACCCTGCCCCACCTGTCCACCTTCCTGGAATGGGGCGTGTTCGATGTGTTCCAGATCCCCTACTCCCTGCTCGAAACGGAACACGAGGAGGCCGTCTCCCAGGTGGCCCAGGCGGACGCAGGCACCATCATCCGAGGTGGTGTGGCACTGGGGGAGCCCGGCCACGGCACCAGCACCGACCAGGCGTGGGAATCGGTGCAGAACGGCCTGCTGGACGATCTGACGGCACCCGGGGAAAGCCGAACCGCGCTCTTGCTGCGTCTGACCCTCGCCCACCCCAGCCTCCACACCACCATCGTGGGCACCACCAACCCCGACCATCTGGACGAGAACGTGAAAGCCACATTGGCCGGACCGCTGTCGGAGGACGTGGTGAACGAGGCGCGCAACCGCCTGGGACTGGGCGCGGGCCCCGCCTGATGTCCGACACATCGGCATTGAGGGGAAGACCTCTGCCTGGGATTCCCGGCTGGGCGCGTCGCCAGCGGCAGCTGATCGACCTGTTGCAGGCATCGGTGGAACCGTTCCTGGAGCGTTATGTCAGAAATGATCGGCTGATCTGGCGCGATACCTACCCCGACACGCGCGACGGCGCCGACGACTTCTACGAAGCGGCCCAGAACTGGCCGCTGCTCTATCTGCTGACTGGCAACCCGCAGCTTCTGGAACACAGCCAGCGGCTGTGGGACGGCATCACGCAGCAGCTCACGGACCTGGGCGTGGTCCACAAGGAATACGAGCAGGGCTACGACCAGTTCCACCAGAGCGAAAGCTACATCTACTTCTACTTCCTCTGTCTGGCGGATCCCTCCCTGGAACGCAATCGGGAACGCGCCCGGCGCTTCGCCGGCTTCTACCTGAACGAGGATCCGGAAGCCCCCAACTACGATCCCGCGCGGCGGCTGATTAGGGCCGCCCACAACGGCAGCCGCGGGCCGCGCTACGGGTACACCGATGTGGAACCCCCGGCCTACGGTTATTCGCCGGGCATGGCGACCTATGGCCTGCCCTTTGCCGATCTGCCGGGCATCGACACCTACGCGGACCTGCGCGATCCGGAGAAGGCCCTGCGCATGGGCCGGGCCATGCAGGAACGGATGGGCCGCGGCGACGTGGCCGGCAACCTTGGGGTGGCCTCCCTCATTGCCAATGCATTCCTGCTCACCGGCAAAGACCGGTATCGCGACTGGATCACCGAATACCTGTCCGCCTGGCAGGACAGGGCGGATGCCAACGGCGGCCTGATCCCGGACAACGTGGGCCTGTCCGGCGAGGTCGGCGAATACCTGGACGGCCGCTGGTACGGCGGCCTCTACGGCTGGACCTGGCCGCACGGCTACTACAACATCGGCCAAGCGGCGGCCGTGGCCGGACAGGCGGCTGCCCTGCTGACGGGTGACACCGGTTGGCTGAACCTGGCCCGCGGCCTCTACGACTCCATCATGGACTTGGGGGAATACCGGGATCCGGGCCGTGAACACATGAGCCTGCGCGGCCACTGGGTGGACCAGCTCGATTCACCGGGCCGCAAGGAGGAAGAATTCCTCGTTCCCTACCGCCATGGCGACGGCGGCTGGTTCGATTGGCAGCCGATGGGGCCAATGCATCCCTTTGCCCTCTGGAACATCTCCGGATCGGCGGAGGATCTGGCGCGCATTCGCAGGTGGCAGCAGGCGGAGGGCGGCGACTGGTACGGCGTTGCCTCCTACCGCCTCAAGGAGGACTCGGGCCACGAAAAGCCGTGGCTGACCTTCCTGGACGGCCTCAACCCGGACTACCCCGACCGGATCCTGGACACGGCATTGGAACAGGTTCGCATCCGGTTGCGGATGATCGAAGAGGATGACGCTGATCTGACGCAGGTCAACATCCACCACTGGCAGCAGCGCAATCCGGTTACGACCGAGGCGCTGGTACAGCTGACCCTCGGCGCGCCGCAGCCCCTGTACAACGGGGGCCTGCTCCATGCCCCCGTGCGTCACTTCGACGGGGAATCGGGACTGCCGGGGTTGCCACCGGACGTGGCGGTGCTGGTTACGGGCCGCGACGGGAATTCCGTCTCATTGATGGCGGTCAACACGGGGGAGCGCCGTGTCCGAAGTCTACGGATACAAGCGGGAGCCTACGGCGAACACGCCTTCACCGGCACAACGGTCCATGGCACGGAAGACCGCCCCTGGTCGGACACCAACGTTGCAGGAGAGTGGCCTGAACGCAACGTGACCGTGGCATTGGAACCCGGCCATGCCATCAGGTTGACGCTTGGAATGGAACGGTTCAGCCACACTCCTTCTTGTTGATCGGACCGCGGTCCGCCGCCGCACCGGAGGAGTGCGCGACTCGGCAGCCGCGTTCGGAGCACTATCCGGGAACGCCCCTGCCTCCCCGGTAGTTCCAATGGAAAGACCGGAGCCCCGGGCACCGCGTGGACGCCCTCGGACCCCGGCCACACAAGTGGGCTCTATCCACCCTCCTGCTACTGTTCCTCCAGCTGCTCGGCCAGGAATGCGTTGGCCTCCGCGTTCAGTTCCGCCAAGGTTTCTGTGGCATCCGCGCCGTCCACAATGATGACCATGGCTTCCCTGACCATGTCGCGCACGAATTCAAAGCCGGGCACCGACGGTTCCGCCTTGCCGTAGGGCAGAAGGGAGAAGGCCGTTTCGAAGTTGGGGTTCTCTTCAAAGTACTCGTCCAGGTCGGCCGCAACACTCTGGCGCACCGGGAAGTAGTTGCTGGCCCGCGCCCACTGGGCCTGCGCCTCGGGCGAAGTGAAGTACTTCACGAAAATCCAGGTGGCCAGTTCCTGTTCCGGGGTGGATCTGGGAATGCTGATACTGGCCCCGTAGAGATTCGTCACGGGATCGTCGACACGGCGCGGCGGGGCTGCAATGCCCCAGTTGAATCCAGCCCCGCCGTCCACATTGGACGCCGCGAACGGCATGCCCGAGGTGGTGCTGAAGAAGAAGAGCAGCTTGCCGCGGCCAAAGGCCGCGTAGTGTCCGCCGCGTTCAACCACATCGCCGGCGCAGCCTGCGTCGTACACGCTCCGGATGAATTCCAGCGCCGCGACGGCAGCCGGGTCGTCATAGGTGAACTGCCCCGTTTCATAGTCGAAGATGTCGCCGCCAAAGCTGAATGTCAGGGCGGCCAGGGACGCAGGGCTGTGGCCCCACTGCAGGCCCAGGCTCGATTCATCGCTCACCCCGCCGCTGAAGGGTTCGTCAACGGCACGGCAGGCCATTTCCAGGAACTCCTCCGGAGTCGTCGGGGGGCTGCTGTAGCCCAGCTCCGCCAGCCAGTCGATGTTGTAGTACATCACCTCGATCGAGCGATTGGGCGGGAAACCAAGCCGGGCTCCGCCAAAGTTGGGGAAGACATCCGAGGCGTAGAACCCGGGAAAGAAGTCGGCCTGCTCCTCTTCGCTCAGGCCCCACACCGGATCGTTGACCAGGCTGTTGAGGTCCACCAGCCCGTCGGCCAGCTGGTAGCTGGCGGCCTGGTACTGGTACGCGATGACCAGGCTGGGCACATCGGGCGTCCCCAGCAATGTCAGCATCTTGCTGAAGATCTGGCCGTAGTCGCCCTGGTGCGACGCCTCCATCGTAATGCCGTACTCGTTGGTGGCGTTGAACTCCGCAATCAGCGCATCAAGGGCCTCTGCGCGATCGCCGCGGTGCTGGTGCCAGAACGTGAGGGATTGACCCGACGGGTCTACCCCGGCCCATCCGGTCTCCGTCTCCTGATCGGTTAAGACATTCACATCTTCCGCCGGCGCGGTGGACGTTGGCACGGCAGTGCAGCCGGCAACGAACATCAGCAGGCAGAACAACACAAAAACCCAGGCCAAACGGTACGCCTTCATCTTGGAATACTCCTGATGATGGAAAACAACGGCAATCGTCGAGTGGAACCGGGGATCACGGTAAGCGACGGGGCCGCGAACAGCGTATTGGTGCCGGTTTGGACAGTCAGTGGCTGCAAACCCTGTCTGTAGTTGGCACGGGCAACCAAGCCCTCTGGGCGACCTTTGTAAGCCCGCACTCGGCCGGGATCGGTTCAAGCTGGACGACGCACCGTCTATCCTGCCCCGCGGGAGCCCGATTTTGAAAACTCCGAATCAGGTCCGTTTCAGGGTGTCGAGCGGTCGATGTTTGCCATCGGTCCGCAAAATCCGAGGCCCGCGCGCACGGTGCCGGACCGCAGTTTGTTCCCCTGCGGCCATGTAACCGGGACCATCCCGGAATGGGCTTCGCGCCACAGAAGGCTGGGCTTTCTCCGCACCGATAGCGAATCGGTCGCCTTCCCGGGCAACAAGGCTACTGCCGCGCGCCGCTACTGCTCCAGCAGGAACGCACGCGCCGCCGCCATGGCGGCCTGCCGATGGCTGATCCCCGACTTGAACTCCGGCTCCATCTCCGCATAGGTCCGGGCGTGGCCCTCGGGAATGAAGACCGGGTCGTAGCCAAAGCCGTATTCGCCTTTCATGTGTTCGGCGATGCGCCCGGTCCGCTCGCCGCGGAACAGCTCCGTCTCCCCGGTGGGCAGGGCCACGGCCACCACGCACACAAACCGGGCGCGCCGGGCGGCATCGCCCGTGTCCGCCAAGTTGCGCAGAAGCAGTTCGCAGCGATCCCGATCGGACAGTCCCGGTCCACCGTAACGGGCACTGTAAATCCCCGGCGCCTGGCCCAGGGCCTCCACTTCCAGGCCACTGTCGTCCGCCAGCGTCTGCAGGCCGCTGGCCCGGGCGTAGCCCCGGGCCTTGAGCACGGCATTCTCCTCGAACGTATGGCCCGTCTCGGCTACCTCGGGGATGTCGGGAAAGTCGGTCAGGAACCGCAACTCGCGCGGCAAGCCGTCCAGGTAACCCCTAAGCACCTTGACCTTGCCCGGATTGCCGCTGGCCACCAGCAGGGGACCTGTTGTCAATAGACCGGAACCGTCACTCACGCTGCCCATCCCGACCCTGTTCACATCCCGGGACACCTCAGGTCAATCGTCGAGGCCGGCCAGAATGTCCCGCAGGAACGCAACCGAGGTTTTCAGTGCAGGGACCGGATTGCCTCCCGCCAACCCGCACTCGTAGGCCAGCCAGCCCTCAAACCCGATGTCGCGCAGGGCCTGAAGGCCCGCCTGCCAGTCGATGTCGCCCGTGCCGGGTTCCAGCCGGGTGTTGTCGGCCACGTGGATGTGACCAATATAACGGCCTGCGGCGCGTATGGCGGCCGGAGTGTCCGTTTCCTCGATGTGCATGTGGAAGAAGTCGGTCAACAGGAGCACACCTTCCGGATCCCCGGCCATTTGGATGACGTCCACCCCATCCTGCTGCGTCTGCAGCAGGTGTTGTTCGTACCGGTTAAGGGGTTCCAGCAGCAGATGGGTGCCGTGTCGGTGAGCGAACTCTGCCAATTCGGCCACCTGGATGGCCAGCAGTTCCCGTTCCAGTTCCTCGGCCGTCTTCCAGGGGGAAAGGTCGGGTATCAGGGCTGGACCGAAGATCGGGGGCACGATGTGCCCCGCGGCGCCGAAATGGCCGCAGAACTCCAGGTTGCGCCTGGTCTCCTCCAGTGCGACTTCCCTGCGTGCGGGATCCGGATGCAGCCAGTCGTGGTGGGGCTGGGTACAGACCGACGACACCACGAGCCCGGTCCCGGCCAAATCCCGCTCAATCTGCGGGATCATCTCCATCAGCGGTTCTCGGCCGGAAAGCTCCACGCCTTCCACCCCGAGTTCCGCGGCCACAGCCAGCCGTTCGGCCAGGGCGTCCCCCGGCAACATCCGATCCTGAATCGCGATCCTCATGTCCGCACCCCGGCCTCCCGGCCCTTAAATTGTGTGCTTCTCAATGTAGGCCCGGTTCAGTTCCAACCCCAAGCCCGGTTGTGAGGAAACCTCCACGAACCCCTTGTCGTCCATCGGATCCACAGGGGCGTTCAGCCATGGCGGCACCGCGTCGAAATCGATGAAGGGATGCAGCAGGCCCCGTTCGTAGTACTGGCCCGGAATGCCCATGGCACACAGCACGTGCAGGTTGCCCACGCCGCCGCCGTGCACTTCCATGCGCATGCCGTAGGCCTCGCTCAAGTGGGCAATCTTCATCAGGGGGGTGATGCCACCCACGTCCCCGATGCCTCCGCGCACCAGGTCGCAGGCACCGGCCTTGATCCACTCGGCCCGCACCTGAAGCTTGCCCTCGGCCGTTTCGGGGCCGCAGATCGGAAGGGCGGTCTGCTCGCACAGCCAGACGTAGGAGGACATGCTGTTCTCGTCCATGGGTTCCTCCATCCAGTAGTAGTTCAGTTCCTCCAGGCCGCGGGCCAGGGCCAAGGCCTCCAGGCGCGTGTAGTAGTGAAACGGGTCCAGCATCAGATCGGCTTCGGGTCCGTACACCTCCCGCACCGCGGCGCAGGCCTCCAGATCCCGCTTGACACTGGGCGCGCCCTCGTAGGGCGGCTGCCATGTGTGCAGTTTGAAGGACGGGTACCCACGCTCGATGCACCACTCGGCAAACTTGGCGTAGGCGGCCGGCGTGTCCAAGCCCCCTTCGAGATCGTCGCCGCACATGGTGCTGGCATAGGCGGGCAGGCGTTCGCGGGTGGCGCCCAGCAGATGGTGCACCGGCAGGCTGGTGTACTTGCCGGCGAAGTCCCACAGGGCAAGGTCGATGGCGGCCAGGATGCGATCGGAGAGCACGCCCAGGTGCAGGCGCTGGCGTTCCTTCAGGCTCTGCCAGATCTTCTCCCGGTAGAGCGGATTTTGCCCGACGATATGGGGCTTGACATGGGCTTCCACGACCGCCTGCGACACTCCACCCACGTAGATGCCTTCCACATCCGTGTTGGTCTTGATGGTCATGAGGGTTTGACGCGCCTCATGGGGCGGTCCGGGATGGCCGTGGCCCTCCGAATCCCGCACGGTATTGGACGTGTAGGTGAAATGCTGGAAGGTGATATCGGTAATCTGCATGGAGAAGTCTCTGGACCGGCCGCAGGTCGCTGGAGCCGGGTTGATTCATGGCGGAAGCGTCATTGTATCCGGAAAGCACACGATCCCGTCGCTGCTTCAGGACCACAACCGTTTCCTCGTGTCCCCGCGAAACATCAGGCAATGAAACTGCGGATTGCCGTTGCCCAGCAGTGCACAGGACAAAATGACGGTACTGGTTGGAAACCATCCTTGTATCCACGTTGAATTGATATAATCAGACCAATGTATTCAACTTACTATGTTTATATCTACAGATTTACACTTCCAATCTTGAGTACATGCCTGCATCCGATCGTCAGTACCGACGACTCCACCAAAGCCCTGCCATTCCCTATGCATGGGCCCGCGAAGCAGCCCGGCGGCTGGACTTGGGCCGGGTCGACCGCGCCTCCATGGCGAGACTGCCGGTCGGTCTGATCAAGGACGGCGGCCCGGGCAAGATGACGAATCAGGAACATATCCCGGACGCCCTCTGGAGCTTCAGCGCCGAGAAGTCGGATCTAGTCATGCTGGCCTTCGAGTTTCAGAGACAGGACCAGTGGTACTTCGCCTTGCGGCTGGCCTTGTACCTGTTCGTGCACATCGTCTCGCTCTGTGAATCGCGCAAGTTGACACGGGCGTCGGGCATCCCGATCTTCGTTATGGTGGTGACCTACACCGGCGAACGGCAGTGGACCTTGTCGGACGGCAACGAGCTTTGGACCGAGACCGCACGTCGACACATGACCATGCCGGTCTTCCCTATCCTGTACTACGATGTGCGCCACTGCGAGTCGCAGGACCTGCCGCACACGGCCGAACTACGTATCATGATGGAAGGTGAGCGCAGGCTGCATCAACCTACAGAGTATGTGCGGGAGATGGCGCGGGAGCTACAGACCCTCGACGATCCGGAGAGCCGCGAAGTGTTGGCCCGATTTCTGGCGGAGTTCGTGGAGCTTTGGCCTAGGCACATCGAATTTGAAGGCGGTAGGCGGGATTTGATCGACATCGATTGGAGCAGTGTAAAAACAGCTGAGGAATTTGACATGGCGGCAAAGGTGTATGCCGACGCGTTCAGCGTTGTGCGCGAAGAAGGTTTCCAGCAGGGGGTCCAGCAAGGGGTCCAGCAGGGGGTCCAGCAGGCCGCCCTCAAGTTTCTTGGCACCGTGCTGGAGCCGAGTCAATTGGCGAGCCTGGAGAACGCCTGGCAGCAGGCGGACTGGTCCCCGGATCTGGATGCCGTGTTGGCGGTCCGGGACGGGACCCGATCCTGGACCTTGCTGATGCCGCCGACACCCCCAGCCTCATCCGACGACTGACTATGGCTGAACCGGGCTTCCGGCGGCTCCTGCCCCCCAGCACTCCTGCTGCAAGCCTGAAAATAGGGTACCGCGTCCCGGCCAAGCATTCCGGCGGCTCCCCAAGCGTTTCGTCGCTTGGCTCATGCCTCGGGTCCGGACACATAGCTGACCACCGCGCCCCGGGGCTCAGGCTGCGTCTCGAGCCCATCGCGCATCCTGCACACGGCATGTCACCGGCCAAGCACGGGATCTCCCGACAGTCGCTAGAATGATGGACGGGTAGCCGCGAGGCTCCGCCCCTGTGCGGTCCCGGCCTTCCCGAAACTTCAAGAACTCCGGAGATACCTGCCATGCAGCGGATTGCAATGCTCAGCTTTGCCCATGTGCACGCGATGGGCTACGCCCGTCATGTAGTGGGCCATCCCGACCTGGAGATGACCTGTGTCTGGGACGACGACCCGAAGCGCGGCCAAACCGCGGCCACCCAGTTCGACGTGCCGTTCGAGAGCGATCTGGAGGCAACGCTGAACCGCGACGATGTGGACGCAGTGGTCGTCAACGCCACGACCAACATTCACCGGGATGTAATCCTGGCCGCCGTCAACCACGGCAAGCATGTCTTCACGGAGAAGGCATTGGCCGTCAACCTGGCCGAGGCACGGGAAATCACGGCGGCGGTGCAGGCCTCCGACATCAAGTTCATGATCTCGCTGCCGTCCCGCATCCGGCCGGAAACCCTCTTCGCCCGCGAGGCGATCGACAAGGGTTGGCTGGGCGACATCACCCTGATGCGCGCCCGCGTCGCCCACAGCGCGGCGCTGGACAAGTGGTTCAAGGGCGGCAGCCTCTGGTTTGGCGACGAGGAGTTGGCCGGCGGCGGCTCCCTCTTCGACCTGGGCTGCCACACCGTGGACATCATGCGCTGGCTCCTGGGGCCTCCGGCCTCGATGGTGGCCAAGATTCAGAACTATAGCGGTGCCTACGACATCGACGACCAGGCAATCGCGGTCGCGGAGTTCAAGAGTGGTGCCATGGGCATCCTCGATGTCTCCTGGCTGCATCGCGCCGGCCCGAACCACATCGAGATCTACGGTACGGAAGGCTACCTGGGCTGGGACCACAGGCCCGGTACCGTGCAAATCCAAAGCCGCAAGCTTGCGGCCGACGGCATTACCGGAACCATCACGCCCGATCGGCTCCCGAATGCCCAGCCCATGCCGATGGATCAGTGGGTCGCCGCCATTGAGACGGATTCCCCCACGACCATCACGGTGGAGGACGGCCTAAACCTAAACGAGATGCTGGAAGGCATCTATGGCTCTGCCCGGAACGGCCGCAACTGGGAGTTCTAGGATTGGGCCGAGCGTGCGGCGGTTCGCCCCAAGACACAGTCCCTGGCGGTTTCGCTCTTCAGGCTGATTCGCGTTTGCGCAAGAATCCAGGATGTGAGGCGGTCTTGAGCATGCCCGTGGTTGCCGGCTTACCGCGCAGTGAGCCGGGATACGTCCCGAGACCCGCGGCGGCTCGCCTGCGGTCTTGCCCTATACGGACTTCCTGCCCATAGGGAAAATAGGGCAGATCCACCGCTCCGCCAAGCGCACGGCCGGGGCGGTTGGCGGAGCCGTTTACCAAACGCCCGGGGAGGGCAGTTATGGACGACATCAGGCTGGAAGATGGTGGCTCTTTCCCCGCCATCGGACTGGGCACTTGGCAAATGGGTGGCCGCCATAGTGCGGATTCATCCCGCGACACGGAGATGACCAGCCTCATTCGAGATGCCCTGGACATGGGGTACCGACACATTGACACGGCCGAAATGTACGGGGCAGGACATGCGGAGCAGCTGGTGGGACAGGTTCTCTCCGGCCGTCCCCGAGACGAGATCTTCCTTACGACCAAGGTTTGGCACACCAATCTGCGCCATCGGAACCTGTTGCGATCCCTGGACGCCAGCCTTCGCCGACTGCAAGTGGACTATGTGGACCTGTACCTCATCCATTGGCCCAATGAGGAAGTGCCGCTGGCGGAAACCTTCGAAGCATTGAATCTGGCTGTGGCCGAAGGCAAGGTGCGGCGCGTGGGTGTCAGCAACTTCGACCTGCCGTTGCTGCAGCAGGCCCGGACGCTTTGCACCACACCGATTGCCACCAACCAGGTGCGCTTCAATCTTCACACCCGCGACCCTGAGCAGAGCGGTCTCCTACGCTACTGCCAGCGGCACCATATCGCCGTAACGGCATACTCTCCGCTGAAGGACGGTGTGCTGGGCCTCCCCGCCGTGCAAGCCGTCGCCCGGAAGCACGACGCCTCGCCGGCCCAAGTGGCGCTGCACTGGCTGATTCGGAAGCCTTGGGTCGCCGCCATTCCCATGTCGACCAACCGCCTGCACCTGCGCCAAAATCTCGACGCCGGCAGTCTGGAACTGGATGAAGAGGACCTAAACCAACTGGATGCCGCTTAGGCATCCGTCCAATCCCGGCCCCGTTCCCCGCCCAGCCGCGGCCCACGGGGTGGCCAGGCCGCCTTGCAGGAACGCAACAATCAAAACGCGGCACGCTGCCGGCATGGCCGGCGAGGCTGGATGCCGGCAGGCTGTCGGTGCGTAACACCAAGGCCTACAAGTCCAGGTGCGGCTCCAAGGATTCCCGCGGTGGCTCCTAAACCCTCACTGTCGGAAAATCCACTGCTTCGGCAAAGGTTTCCAGGGCCTCGCTGTAATCTCCAATGCCCAACGCAATGTGGTGGGACGGCCCCTGCTGGCACCAGGCGTCAATGAACTCGTGCAGGGGACGCTCGATCCGCACCCGCGCATTGGGATTGCCGATGCCGAGAATGGTGCCCGGAACGATCTCGCCGACGGCGTAAATCAGCTTGAAGGTGTCGCCGGCATCGTGCTGGGACAGGTTGAGCAGGGTCACCGGGCCTTGCTGCATGTCGAAATCGATGCCCAGGCCATGACCCGACTTGCCGTGATGGGTGTCCAGGTGCATCAGCCGGGGCGGTCCGCTGGCGACATTGATGTTGGCCGGGCCATCGTGTCCCATGAGGATGGAGTTCTCGTTGAAGTCCATGGCGAAGAACTCGACGAACATGCCGCCGCCACCCAGCAAGTCCAGAATCTTCATGGCCATCGCGGTCTTGACGTCGCCTTCGGTGACACCGGGCCGTCCCATGGCCGCCAGTCGGGACACGGCCAGGCCGGACTGGGCGCGCAGTTGGGTCATCAACTCGCGCTCGCCCCACCAATAGTAGCCGAAGGCGGATATGTCGTGTCGGCGGATGACGGCATCGTAGGCCACCGCCGCCCGGGCCGAGAACCGCATGTGGGTACGGGTCACGGTGGCATCCACGGCATAGGTCGTTTCGAAGTGGGTCAGCATCTCTTCCAGCTGATCGTCGGTGACCGCGTGGAAGGCGTTCTCGAACTCCTCGACCTCGGGCCGCACCAGCATGCGGCCGGTAGCCCGCAACAGCCTTGATTCGTCGATGGGCATGTCGGTCATGCCGGGATACACATGCCCGATCAGCCCCACGTTCATGCCCAGGAACTCGCGGGCGGCCGCGGCACCGGTGAAGTCGGACCGGAGTTCATGTTGCAGTCGCCGGTCGTCAAAGGGACCGGTGCGAACCCGGAAACGGCGGCCCTGGCCCATCAGGGCCCCGGCCAGCTCCGGCACACAGCAGACGGCTTCGTGGTGCAGGTAGTCCGTCGTATCCGCCGTGGCGTAGTCGTAGGCACGGTCCTCATGGGCATTGAGAATGCGGACCGGAACGCGCAGGGACTGCAGGGCCGGCAGCATGTCCATGCTGGGCGTGTAGCCGAAGGGAAAAACCAGCACCAGGTCCACCTTTTCCCGGGCGAAGAGCTGGCCGGCCGCGCGCGACTTTTCCGGGGTGTCCACCAACTCGGGCGCCACAATGTCGGCCATGGGCTCCAGCATGTTCCGGAGCCGGTCGTACATGCGCAGGCCCATCTGCTTCAACCGCGGATACTGGTCCCAGTAATAGTGATGACCGGCGGGCAGCAGACCGATCCGGGCCCGGACGTTGGGTTGCATGGCTATTCTGGTTCTTGTCGTGTCAGGTGGATTCCGGAAGTACTGCCGACGAGGGCGAACCGGGCTGGCCGTTCGACCGTGGGACTTGGACTACGCGGCCATCGGGGGCCTTGCGCGGGCCAGGGTCCGGTGGTTGAGGACATGCCCGAGGAGATGGCCGCAGTGTGCCATCTCCATGTGCCGCCGGGCATGCTCCAGCAGCAGCGCAATCTGCCCGGCGTGCCGGTCAATCCGGTAGATGGACCAGGGATGGAAGATGGGCAGGTAGTAGGGGAAGTCCGTTCGCAGGCAGTAGTCGATACCTGGAGCATACGCGTCGTACACCCCTCGGGCATCGCCCGGCACGGTGGCCGGCAGTGACCAGGGCAGGACGGGAGGCCAGTGGGTGCTGGCGGGTTGCCCCGTCAAGATGTTGTCGTGCCAGGCGTGGGAGGGAGTCTCAAGCAGATCCGGAAAGCCGTCCTCCGCGTACCAGAAGGGCTCGTTGAACGGAGCCGGCACGGTGCGCGCGGGGCCGGCCCCCACGCTGCGCACATATCGGTAACCGGCCTCCTGCAGGATGCCGAGGAGGCGGGGATGGCCCGCAAACCCCCGCGTGTAGCCGCCCGGGGCCGTAAGGCCGGTTTGCCGAACGTGTCCTCAATCAGTTTCTTGGAGTCGGCCAGCTCGTAGCACAGGGCCTTGGCGTCGCCCCGGTTGTCCAACGCAATCAAGTCCGGGTGGGTGAAGCTGTGGCACTGAATGTCGAACAGGGCGTGGTCCAGGATGGTGCGCAGCTCCCTGCCGGCCAGCTCCAGCATTTTGGCAACCAGGAAAAAGGTGGCCGGAACATCCTGTTCCAGATGCACATTGGCAACGGCGCGCACACCGGCCAGAAACTCTTGGATCCGCCTCGGGGTGTAATCGAACCCGGAGAAGTCCCGCTCCCACCAGGGGTACACCGCTTCGGTGTCATAGGCGGATACATACAACGGCATCTTGCATCTCCGCTCTGGACAAAGTCACGGTCACGCGGCCGTGTCGCGTTCCTGGCGCGACTCCGGCCCGGTGCCCGTAGAAGCCGGGTCCGCCTCCGGGAAGTTCCGGGGGCCGGAATCGCGTGCGCCTGCGGGAAATCAGCCTCGGCCCAGATAGGCCTGGGTGGTCGGCAAAACGATGGTCTCCAGGACGTTGACATGGAGCGGCAGCATCACCATGACCAAGGCCGTCTCCGCCAGTTCGTCCACGGTCATCATGGGCTCCTGGTCCGTCGGGGTGTCGCTGACGGCCCGGCGCTCGGTCAGGATGTTGCCGGGGTGCAGCACGCTGCAGACGATGTCGTGGTCCCGGCCCTCCAGGGCAATCGACTTGGTCAGGCCGGTCAGGGCATGCTTGGTGGAGTTGTAGGGGGACGCGTTGGGACGGCACATCTGGGCCGAGATGCTCGCCACGTTGACAATGCGGCCGCCGCCGGTCTTCAGCATGCTGCGGAAGGCGGACCGCGCGCACAGGAACGGGCCGGTCAGGTTGACGTCGACCACCTTCTGCCAGGTGGCCAGGGACAATTCGTGGAAGGGACCGTTGTCGAAGACGCCGGAGTTGTTGATCAGGATGTCGACGCGCCCATAGGCCTGTTCGGTCGCCTCGAACAGGGAGAGGACGCTGTCCTCCGAGGTCACATCGGTCTGGTGCACCATGACCTCGACGCCGATGCCGCGGCACTCCTCGGCGGTCTCGTCCAGGTTGGCAACCTTGCGCGATGCCAGGACAAGGGTGGCCCCGGCCTTGGCGAAGCGGCGGGCGATGCCCTTGCCGATGCCGGTGCCGGCACCGGTGATGATGCAGATCTTGTCCTTCAGTTCACTCATCGAGCTTCTCCTTGCAATGGGCCAGCCGCGGTTGCGGCCGGATAGGGGAACCTCGATTCTAGGAGGAATGGGCCACAGGCGCGATGAATTGGCAGGGCAGTGGCTCGTTTCAGTTGCGACAAATCCAGTCTAAATCTGTCGTTGGAGTCTCCAGCACTGAATTGGATTCCTGCCCGATACCTCAGACCATCCTGGTCGCCGACATTCCATACGTTAAGTGCGCCCGCGACTTGAATCGCCCAATCCAAATCCAAACTTCATGCAAATTGGTTTGGGACTTATATACGATGGTTGACACCACGC
>CAZMKQ010000041.1:0-1606 GCA_964566955.1 uncultured Caldilineaceae bacterium
TTCCTTCGGCGACATTTTCTACAACAACTCCCTGAAGAACGGCTTCCTGCCTGTCGTGTTGCCCAAGGAGGCGATTGATGCCCTCTGGGACGTTCTGGAGGGCGATCCGGCGACCCAAATTTGGGTTGATCTGAGAACCCAGAATGTGCGGATACCGAACCAGCAGTCCCTCCGCTTCGAAATTGAGCCGTTCCGCCGCGACTGTCTTCTGCAGGGCCTGGACGACCTCGGCTTCCTGCTGGCCAAGGAAGAGCGAATTGCCGCTTTCGAAGCGGATCGGGCCCAACCCGCCGCGGCCTGAACCGGCGGCCCACATCCCCCAGGAGCATCTGCCCATGGTTTCGGAACGAGATAGGCAAAGTTGGAGGGAGCAGGGCTGGCACATGTGCCGGGGCCAGTTCTCCGCCACGGAGGTGTCCTTCTACCTGGAGCACTTCATGCACATGCACGCCGTCCGCCGGCGCCGCACGCGCAGCTGGGGGGAATACGACCCGACCTCCAGCGATCCCCTGAAGCGTTTTCCGCGCATGGGCATGATGCATCGCTGGGATCGGATTACCGAGGAATGGCTGCTGGCCCCCCGCATCAGTGAAACCCTGGGCGCGCTGCTGGATGCGGAACCCTACGCGGTCCAATCCATGATCTACTTCAAGCCGCCGGGTGCGCGGGGACAGGCCCTGCATCAGGACCAGTACTACCTGCAGGTCGATCCGGGCACCTGCGTGGCCGCGTGGCTGGCGCTTGACGACTGCGACGAGGACAACGGGTGTCTCCAGATCGTGCCGGGCACCCATGCCACGCCGGTCCTGTGCCCGGTGGAGGCGGATGCCGGCGCCAGTTTCACGGACGTGACGGTGCCCTTGCCGTCGTCGATGTCTCCCGAGGCCGTGTTGATGAAAGCCGGCGATGTCCTCTACTTCAACGGCCAGATTGTGCACGGGAGTTTCCCGAACACCAGTGCCAACCGGTTCCGGCGGTCGCTGATCGGCCACTACATCGAGGGCGACGCCCGCCAGGTCAGCCGGTACTACCACCCCGTGCTGCGGATGAACGGGGAGCAGGTCGACCTGGGTGTGTCCCCCGAGGGCGGCCCTTGTGGTACCTGGGTCGATTCGGAACCGCCGGAGGTTGTCCTGGACGGCGTGCTGGCGCCCGCCTTTGGAAGCGCGGTTTCATGAATGCAACCATCGTCTGTCTGCCCGGGGACGGGATTGGCCCCGAGGTAACCAGGGAAGCCGTCAAGATTCTGTCCGTGATCGCGGAGGTCCACGGGCATGCCTTTGGCTTCCCGGAACATCCGATGGGAGGCATTGCCATCGATACGGTGGGCTCCAGCCTGCCCGACGCGTCCCTGGCGGCCTGTCGGGCGGCGGATGCCGTCTTCATGGGGGCCGTGGGTGGCCCCCAGTGGGACGATCCCAACGCCGCCGATCGTCCGGAGAACGGAATCCTGGCCCTGCGCAAGGGCCTGGAACTCTTTGCCAACCTGCGTCCGGTTAGGGTTCAGCCCCAGTTGGTGGATGCCTCGACCATCAAGGCCGACGTGGTGCGGCAGGTGGACTTGGTGGTCATTCGGGAGCTCACGGGTGGCATCTACTTCGGGCCC
>CAZMKQ010000041.1:1616-31788 GCA_964566955.1 uncultured Caldilineaceae bacterium
GTCGGATGCCGCGGAGTCCAGCGCCTACGACACGATGCTGTACAGCGCACCGGAGATTGAAAGGGTCGTGCGGTTCGCGGCCGATCTGGCCCGTAGCCGCAGCGGTCGCCTGGCCAGCGTGGACAAGGCCAATGTCCTGGCCTCCAGTCGCCTGTGGCGGCGGGTCGCCACCAGGGTCCTGGAGGGATACGCCGATCTGCACGTCGATCATGTGCTGGTGGATGCAATGGCCATGCACCTGATTCGTTCGCCCGGACAGTACGACGTGATTGTGTGCTCCAACCTGTTCGGCGACATCCTGACGGACGAGGCCTCCATGCTGGCCGGCTCCATGGGCATGCTGCCGTCGGCCAGCCTGGGCGAACGCCTCAACAGCCTGGGACGCCCCCTGGGTCTGTACGAACCCATCCACGGCAGCGCGCCGGACATCGCGGGACAGGACCGGGCCAACCCGCTGGCCGGAATTCTGAGCTGTGCGCTGCTGTGCCGGCTCAGCCTGGGCCTGGACCGGGAAGCGGACGCCATCGAGGCGGCCGTGGACCGGGTGCTGGCCGAGGGGGTTCGCACCCCGGACATCGCCGAGACCGGCACCGAGGTCGTGACCACGGCCGTCATGGGCGATTTGGTGGCCGCCGCCCTGCGCGCATGAGGCCATCCGGCAGGCGCCGGTGCGCCTATTGTCACAAGCGGAATTGAACGTTGCGATCCGTTCAGGTACAGGAAGCATGAGCGACGTCAATGCGGTGGGTGCCCACCCCAGAGAGACGCGTCGTCTGCGCCGCAAGCGCAAGGTGCCGCAGTGGAAGGCCGATCGGCTGCAGGAACAGCTCCGGCAAAAGGAGGCCGATCTCGGGATCAAGCTGAATGGCGGCACCCCGTCCGGGCGGGACACCACATTCTCGCAGCGCGACTTCGACCAGGCGCGCCAGGTGGCGCTGCGGGACAACATCCGCATGCTGGTGCAGCTGCTGTCGGAGACCCTGAAGAACCACGCCGGCGAGGATCTCCTGGACTTCGTGGAGCGGATTCGGCTGCTGTCCAAGGCGCGGCGGACCGACGACCCGCTGGCCATGTTCGAGCTCAATGCCATCATTGAGGAGCTGATTCACGATCTGCCGCGGACCCAGACCATTCTCAAGGCCTTCGCGCTCTATTTCCAGCTGGTCAATATCGCGGAGGAACAGCAACGGGTGAGGGTGCTGCGCCACCGCGCCCGGGTTTCCCAGGAACAGGGGGTGTCGGACCGGGAAAACATTGCCTTTGCCATCCACTGGTTGTTTCAGGAAGGCGTTTCAACCGAGGAAATGCGGCAACTGCTGGATGCGCTCTCGATCAAGCCGGTGTTTACGGCTCACCCCACCGAGGCCAACCGGCGTACTGTGCTGTTCAAGCACAAGGTCATTTCGGATGTCCTGACCGAACTCGATCTGATTGACCTGACTCCGGAGGAGGAGGCGGCCCGCCTCCGGCTGATCTCGGAAAACATCCTGTCGCTGTGGCAGACCGACGAGAACCGGGAACAAAAGCCCACCGTGATCGACGAGGTGCAGCACGGCCTGTACTACCTCAGCAACTCGGTGTTCGAGCTGATTCCCCATGTGTACCGGGAGTTGGAGAAGCAGATCCGCCAGTATTTTCCCCGGATCGACGCCCCCGTACCGATTTTTCTGCGGTACGGCTCATGGATCGGAGGCGACCGGGACGGCAACCCGTTTGTCACCTATCGGGAGACCCAGCGCACCCTGGAGGAGCAACAGCGCCGGCTGATTGACCTCTACATCGCCGAAGTCAACATCCTGTATGCCCACCTGAGCATGTCGGTGAACCACTCCGAGTTCACCGACGAGTTCCTGGATCACCTGCGTGCGGCCACCGAGCGCCTGCCGCGTCGGGAATTGGCCTCGGTGCGGAAAGTCCGCCGGGAACCCTATCGGCAGATGTTCACCATCATCCGCCGGCGGCTGGAGGCCACCCGGCGCCGCGCCGACGAGTTGTGGACCGACCAGCCGGACGATCCGATGGCCTATGCCAGCCCCGGGGAACTGGCAGACGACCTGGAGGCGGTTGCCGACAGTCTGCGGCGCAGCAAGGGCGAACTGCTGGCCAGTGGTCGCGTGGCCCGCCTGATTACCAGTGTGCAGGTGTGCGGCCTGCACTTTGTGACATTGGACATCCGGCAGCATTCCGAGCGCCATTCCCTGGCCCTGGACGAGATCTTCAGCTACTACGCCGAGGCGGAGCCGCACAGTTGGATGCGGTTGTCGGAAGCGGCCAAGACGCGGAAACTCGAAGAGGAACTCACTTCCCGCCGGCCGCTGACCGCCGACCTCAGGTTTTCGGACGACACCAACGAGACGGTCCAGGTGTTCCGCACCATTCGCCGGGCCAGGGATCGGATGGGCGACCGGGTCATCGACTCCTACATCATCAGCATGACCGAGAGTGCCAGCCAGGTCCTGGAAGTGCTGCTGTTGGCCAAGGATGCGTCCCTGTTCGGGGCCATCGACATCGTGCCCCTGTTCGAGTCCATTGAGGACCTGGTCAACGCCCCGACCATCCTGCGCACCCTGTTTCGCTCGTCGGCGTACCGCGCGCACCTGCACGCGCGCGGCGACCATCAGCCGATCATGATTGGCTACAGCGATTCGAACAAGGACGGCGGCTACCTGAGTGCCAACTGGTCCCTCTACAAGGCCCAGAAGGAGGTGGTGGCGGCCTGCGACGAGTTCGGTATCCGCACAACCCTGTTCCACGGCCGGGGCGGCAGCGTCAGTCGCGGCGGCGGCAACGTGGTGCGCGCCATTGCCACCCAGCCTCCCGACACGATCCGCGGCAGCATCAAGCTGACGGAACAGGGCGAGGTGATCTCCACGCACTACGCCAAGTCCACGATCGCCCGCCGGCACATGGAGCAGTTGATCGGCACGGTCCTGCTCCACAGCGGCCGACCGCGCGTAAGCCTGCGCGAAGACGAATGGGCGGAGGTCATGGAGGAGTTGCACACACTGGCCAACCGGCAGTACGTGGCCTTTGTCGGTCGTCCGGAACTGATCAAGTACTTCATGGAGGCGACGCCCGTCGAAGCCATTGCCAAACTGAACATCGGTTCGCGCCCGGCCAAGCGGCGCGATACCGAGGGCGTTCACGACCTGCGCGCCATTCCGTGGGTGTTTGCCTGGACCCAGTGTCGTGTCAACCTCACGAACTGGTACGGGGTGGGCTCGGCCATCAACGAGTTTACCGACAACGGCCGCGATCGGGAGCGGGTGGAAGTCCTGCGGCGAATGTACGTCGAGTGGGAGTTCTTCCGCATCCTGATCCAGAACGTGCAAATGGCCATCTGGAAGTCCGATCTGTTCATCGCGCACCAGTACGCGTCGCTCACCGATCCGGACACGGAGGTCCTGTTCAACGAAATCGTTTCCGAGTTCTCCCGCACGCGCGAGGGCGTCCTTCAGGTCATGGGCCGGGACGACATCGCCGACGAACGGAACTGGCTCTACATCTCGATCCAGCGTCGGAACCCCTACCTGGACCCGCTCAGCTTCATTCAGATCGCCCTGTTGCAGTCCCTGCGCAACGACCAGCATTCCCCGGAAGACCTTGCCATGCTGGAAAATGCACTGAACCTGTCGGTCAAGGGCTTGGCGGCCGGTTTGGCCGGCACCGGCTAACGGCCGCCGTGCGACCGTTGCCGCCACTTGAAATCCCACCGGGGACGTCCCCGGAACTCTTTGATGCCCCATGCAGATTTACGACACGACGCTGCGAGATGGAACCCAGGGCGAGGGTGTGTCCCTGAGTGCGGAGGACAAGCTGCGCCTGGCGCGGCACTTCGATTCCATCGGCATCCATTTCATTGAGGGCGGCTGGCCCGGATCCAATCCCAAGGACATGGCCTTCTTCGGCCGGGCCGAGGAGGAGTTGTCACTGGCCCAGGCGCAGGTGGCCGCCTTCGGCTCAACGCGCCGCAAGAACATGGCCCCCGACGAGGATCCCCAGGTACGGATGCTGGTGGATGCCCACACCCCGATCGTCACCCTGTTCGGCAAGTCGTCGGCCTTTCAGGTGCACGAGGTGCTGCGCACCGACATGGAGGAAAACCTCCGCATGATTGGGGAGACGGTCGGCTGGCTGGTGAAGAGCGGCCGGGAAGTGATCTACGATGCGGAGCACTTCTTCGACGGGTATGCGGACGATCCCGAATACGCGCTGGCCACCCTGACCGAGGCGTTGGACAACGGCAGCCGTACGCTGGTGCTGTGCGACACCAACGGAGGGCGCATGCCCTGGGAAATCGCGCAGGCCGTGGCGCACGTTCGAGCCCACTTTGGATTCCCGGCCGGTTTCACGGTGGGCGAGTCCGGTGCCGGCGATCCCTTCATCCTGGGCATTCACGCGCACGACGACAGCGGCTGCGGCGTGGCCAACACGCTGGAGGCCGTGCGGGCCGGGGCCATGCATGTGCAGGGCACCGTCAACGGCTACGGCGAACGTTGCGGGAACGCCAACCTGATCAGCATCCTGGCCAACCTGCAGTTGAAGATGGGTTTGGCCGTGCTCGAACCCGAAAACCTGGCCCGACTCTCGGAGACCAGCCATGTCGTGTCGGAACTGGCCAACATGAGCCCGGTTCCCCACCAGCCCTATGTGGGCAGCAGCGCCTTTGCCCACAAGGGGGGCACCCACGTCAACGCGGTGGTCAAGACGGTCGACTCCTACCAGCATGTGGACCCGGAGGTGGTCGGCAACAGCACGCGGGTCCTCATCAGCGAGCTGTCCGGCAAGGACAACATTGCCGTCAAGCGCCGCCAGTTCGGGCTGGACAATCTGGGCCGGACCGAGGAACGGGCGGTGCTGGCGCGGATCAAGGAACTGGAGAACCTGGGGTTTGCCTTCGAGGCGGCCGAAGCCAGCGTCGAACTGATGTTGCGGCGGGAGATGGCCGGCTACGCGGCACCGTTCGAGCTGGTCGATTTCATGACCATCGTCGAAAACCGGCAGGGCCGCGGCATCCTGGCCGAGGCCATGGTCAAGTTGCGGATTGCCGGCCAGGAGTTCCACGAGGCCGGCGAGGGCAACGGGCCGGTCAACGCCATGGACGTGGCGTTGCGCAAGGCCCTGCTGAAGTTCTATCCGGAACTGGAACGCGTCAGCCTCCTGGACTACAAGGTGCGGATTCTGGACAGCCACTCGGCCACCGCGGCCACCACCAGGGTGCTGATTGCCAGCACCGACGGCGACCGCATCTGGAATACGGTGGGGGCCAGCCCCAACATCATGGAAGCCAGTTGGACGGCACTGACCGATTCCCTGGAGTATTTCCTGTTGAGCAACAAGGACCGGACGTAGCCCCGGCAATCCATTGGCTGCAACCTGCCGGTCCCGGCAGGCATATGGACGAACACATCACCTTGGGGAGGAATTTCATGAGTCAAGGCACACCCAACGGGACCGTGGCCAAGGCGGGCCTCAACCGCTTCAGCCGCCGGCTGACCCAGGTTCGCTCGCAGGTTGGATCGCAGGCCATGCTGTATGGTGCCGGCCTGACCGACGCGGACATGGACAAGGCACAAGTGGGCATCACCAGCCTCGGCTGGGACGGCAATCCGTGCAACATGCACCTCAACGCCCTGGCCGGCCGCATCCGCAAAAGCGTGAACGAGGCCGGCTTGGTCGGTCTGATCTTCCACACGATCGGCGTCAGCGACGGCATCTCGATGGGCACGGAAGGCATGAAGTGTTCGCTGATCTCGCGCGACATCATTGCCGACTCCATCGAGGCCGTGATGCGGGCGCAGTACTACGACGCCAACATCACCATTCCAGGCTGTGACAAGAACATGCCCGGCTGTCTGATGGCGATGGCACGCATCAACCGTCCCGGCCTGATGGTCTACGGGGGCACCATCCAGCCGGGCTCGCTGAACGGGCGCAAGCTGGATGTCGTCTCGGCCTTCGAAGCCTACGGCCAATGGCTCGCGGACGACATTACCGAAGAGGAACTGCGCGATGTTCTGCGCAATGCCTGTCCCGGTGAAGGCGCCTGCGGCGGCATGTACACGGCCAACACCATGGCGTCCGCCATTGAATCCCTTGGCATGACGTTGCCCGGCAGCTCATCCTGGCCGGCCACGCATGCGGAGAAGCAGGCTGAAACCGGGCGCGTCGGTGTGGCGGTCCGGAATCTGTTGGAGGAGGACCTGAAGCCGCGCGACATCATGACCAGGACGGCCTTCGAGAACGCCATCACGGTGGTGGTGGCGCTGGGCGGGTCCACCAATGCGGTCCTGCATCTGATTGCCATGGCCCGGGCTGCCGAGGTCCCCCTGACCATCGATGATTTCCAGGCCGTCTCGGATCGCACACCCCTGCTGGCGGACCTGAAACCCAGCGGCCAGTACGTCATGGAGGATTTGAACGACGTGGGCGGGGTGCCTGCGGTGCAGAAGATGCTGCTGGCGGAGGGCATGCTGGACGGCAACTGCATGACCGTGACCGGCCGCACGTTGGGCGAAAACGTGGAACAGGCGGCGGCCCTGGCCGACGGCCAAACCATCGTCAGCCTGCCCGACGCCCCCATCAGCCCGAGTGGTCACCTGCAAATCCTCTACGGCAACCTCGCGTCCGAAGGGGCCGTGGCCAAGATCACCGGCAAGGAGGGGATGGCTTTCAGCGGACCGGCCCGCGTGTACGACTCCGAGGAGGCGTGCCTGGCCGGGATTGAGGGAGGCGAAGTCCAGGCCGGCGAGGTGGTGGTTATCCGCTACGAAGGCCCGCAAGGCGGTCCCGGCATGCGGGAAATGCTGTCGATCACGGCCGCGATCATGGGTGTCGGCCTGGGCGACAAGGTGGCCCTGATCACCGACGGACGGTTCTCGGGCGGTACGCACGGGTTTGTGGTGGGCCACATCACCCCGGAGGCCGCCCTGGGCGGGGGCCTGGCCTTCGTGCGCGACGGCGAGACCATCTCAATCGACGCGGTCAACAACCGGCTGGACCTCCGGATCGACGAGGAGGAACTGGCCCGGCGCCGGGCCGCATGGACCCGGCCCGAGCCGAACTACACCAGCGGTGTGCTCTACAAGTACATGAAGACGGTGTCCACGGCGTCCGAAGGCTGTATCACCGACGCCTGACCCTGACCCGGATGGCCTGCGGGACGCCGGTGTGGTCAGCTCCAGGCGTCCCGCACCTGGCCGGTCAAGGCCTGGCCGGCGTTTTGGAGCAGGCCGACATCGGAGCCGGCGCTCAGCAGGTTGAAACCGGCGCGCGCCCAGCGGCAGGCCGATTCGGGGGTGTTCATCTGGATGCCGGCCACCTTGTTGAACCGGCGGCAGGTGTCCAGGACGTTCTCGATGGCGGAACTGACGTCCGGATGGTCCATGTTGCCCGGGTGCCCCAGGGAAATCGAGAAGTCGTTGGGGCCCACGAACAGGCAGTCCACTTCCGGCAGCGCTGCGATTTCGTCCCGCACCGCGTAGCTTTCCTTGGTTTCGATCTGGATGCACAGCATGCTCTGTTCGTTGGCCTCCGCCATCACTTCCATGGCGTTGGCATTCTTGTAGCCGACATAGGCGCGGCTCAGGGCGCTGCCCCGGATGCCCGCTGGGGGATACTTCGCCATGCTGATGATGGAGCGCACCTGTTCGACGGTGTAGACCCTGGGCATCAACAGGCCCTGGGCACCGGTGTCCAGCACCTTGGCGGTCCAGGTGTAGGTGTGGTCGGCCGGACGCACGATGGGCGTAATCCCCTGGCCGACAGCCACCCGGCACAGGGTCTCCATCGTCTCGTAGTCGAACATGCCATGTTCGTTGTCAAGCAGGAAGAAATCGAATCCGGCATTGGCCAGCAGAACCGGCATTGAGGATTGGGCAAAGGTACCGACCATCGTGCCGACGGCGGTGCCGCCCGACTTCAGGCGTTCAAGGATCTGGTTGGCTGGGAGAATCCCGGTGGTCATGTGCGAATCCTGCAGGGATGGAGGGGAACAATCGTCGAGGTGCTGCCGCAACCCAGGGTCTCGACAGCCCGTTCAGGCCACTGATGTGGTCCGGCTGGAAGTTCAAGCCGCCCGGGTTTGGCTGCAAGACATCCTGACCGGGTCTCCATCATACACACGGAAATGGTCTTTGGCTCCCATCTGTGCTCTGCCGAAGTCGTCAACACCGGCACATGGGTGCAGAGCAAGATCAAGGTGGTATTTGGAGCACAAGCTTGCTCGAGTGCCTGCGCCGCTGATCCGGATTCTGATGGCTGCGCGGCATCGTTGACTCTGAAAGCACCATGACCGGACCCCAACCGTGTTTTTCCAAAAGAGTGCCAGAAACGCCGGCTCCATCTCGGCCTCAAAGGCGAGAATCCCGATCCGATTTGCTCGGAGCAGCGCCGTGATGTCCGTCGTGGAGCAATTGCCGCGCCGAATCCCAATGACCTTGGGGGGCGGACCTTGCACGAAGCTCAGATGATGGAAGTCCGCGTTTTTTAGACGATGGTGAGATCACGGTCCCGAGCGTAATCCCAGATTGCAACATCGTTTGCTCGGGCCAGTCCGACATCCCGAACATGGACAGAGCCCGGAAAGATGTCCGATAACCCGGCGACGAGACGCGGGGACAGGGATTGACAACGAACCCGGATTGGGGAATGCTGGCTACGCTTTCCGCCCCCCTCCAGCACCTTCAAGGCGAGACTGGTGTGCGCGCGGGTAAGCCACCTTGCAGGGAACGCAAGAAGCGCGCGGGCGGCTCAACGATTTGTCCTGGCCATAGCCACAGATATACCGGGTATTCAAGATCATCAGGGGCACAGTGTCTCGCGTCCACAAGACGCTCAGACGCGATGGCAGCCAACTTGGTACCCAACCTCTCGACCTCGGTCCGCCGGTTTGGCATCACACATCACGGTCAGGGTCGCAACCAGGTGGATATGTGCATCGAATGGCATTGGCCCAGGGCCGATGAGGATCATCCGCCTGGGGGTTCAGGGCAATTGGAACACGGCTGCAGCGTTGGTCATTGCAGATGTGTTCTGGATGCATCCTTGGTCACATCCACCCTATGGTCAGGCGTTGCGGCTCAAGCCGGAGTGCAATTGATCTCCGGTTGGTGCAGGAAATACCTGCTCAAGACCCTGTCCACAATAGAATGCAACCTCTGCCTCCCTTCCGGGTGTATGTGAAGGGCCTTCGCAATCCATCCGGATTTGCGTCCCCACCGAGGCTGCGTCCTTCCCTGCCTGCAACGACATGAGCGACGGAAAACCACACGCGGCTCAAACCAATCAACGGGCCTCTGCCAACGCAGGTATGCGATGGACTTGGCGGCGTGCACTGGTGCTGACTCTGGTCTTGTCGGTACTGAGTGCCGCTGGCGGAAGTGTGGGCGGCTATTTATATGGCAAGGCGCAGCCGACCGGGATTCCCGGCAGCATGCTGGCCTCGCTTACCGGCTTTTGGTCGGATGCAGGTCCGTTCCGCCCATCCGCGGACCTCGATGTCCTGGAGGAAGCCGTTGCCATCCTGGAAGAGGAATTCATTGGCGAACTGCCCGGCGACGACGTGCTTAACCAAGCCGCCATTGAAGGGGTGTTGGCGGATCTGGATGACCGGTATACGTTGTTGCTGCGTCCCGAGCAGGCCGCCTTGGAGGCCAGCGACACCAGCGGCCAGTTCGGCGGCATCGGTTCCATGGTGGAATGGAGCGAAGAGGACTTGGCGGTCCGCATCACAGAGCCGTTCCCCGGCAGTCCGGCGGCCGAGGCCGGACTCGTGCCCGGGGACCTGGTGATTGCCGTGGACGGCGAGCCCGTGGCCGAACTCGGCATGTCCGGAACCATCTCGAAGGTTCGGGGTCCTGTGGACACCGCGGTGAGACTGGACATCCGACGGGGTGCGGAGGAATTCGGGCTGACCATCATCCGGGCCACCATCGATATGCCGACGACCAGCCACGAACTGATCGGTCCGGATGCGGACATCGGCTATGTGCGCCTGCACACGTTCAACGCACTGGCCACCGACAAGCTGCGGGATGTCATGGAAGGCTTCGAGGACGCCGATGTGGCCGGCATGATCCTGGATTTGCGCGGCAACGGCGGTGGGTTGCTCGACGTGTCGGTCGAAGTGGCCGGCCTCATGGCAGGCCGCGGCCTGGTGGTAAGCCAAAGGCACAGTGACGGCCACGAGGAGGAACACCGGGCCCAAAACCGGGCTGTTCTCTCCCGGGATACGCCGTTGGTCGTGTTGGTGAACCGCAGCAGTGCCAGTGCCAGCGAACTGGTGGCAGGCGCCCTCCAGGACAAGGGCCGGGCCGTTCTGATTGGCGAACCCACACTGGGCAAGGGCAGTGTTCAGGTCACGCACCTGCTGGCCGACGAGAGTCAGATCCGAGTCACCACTTCGCTTTGGTACACGCCAAAAGGCAGATCCATCAACGGGGAAGGTTTGGTACCCGACGTGCTGATCGAACATGCAGAGCACAGCGAGGCTCCCGAAGCTGCCGACCTCGACGAGGAAGCCGATCCATACATCGAGGCGGCACTCCGCCACCTGTCCGACCTGCGGACCGGAGGTTGATCGGGGGCCCTGATGATGCCGACACGGTACTGGGTCGTATGCGGCTGGCCCATGCGTTTGGACATGGATGCTGAATCATGATTCCCATGCTGCGCCGATTGGGCATTGGTCTTGAAACCGATGCGGTTCGGGAGGATCCGAACACCTCCACGGATCGGCCGAAGGCGATCGCCCCAACCAAGGTGGTTGTGCTGGCAGTGACCACGATCCTGTTTGTGTCGGCGGCTGTTGGCGCGATGGCGGGTTATGCCGCGGGGTTGGGGCACACGGGATCGGAGGTGGATACCGGCGAAGGCCAAGGGGTGTCCCTTGTTCCGCTGATGGAACTGAACCGCACCGGACGTGCCGCTCGGACTTCCGATCGGTTCACCGTGCTGCGGGAAGCCCTGGACTTTCTGGAGGAGGAATACATTGGCGAAGTTCCGCCGGAGGATGTGTTGAACCAGGCGGCCATAGACGGTGTCCTGGCGGAACTCGGCGATCGGTACTCGGTTCTTGTGCGTCCGGATGGAGTCTTGTCCATCCCAAGGGGGGACGACTTGGGGGGCGTCGGCATCGGAGCGAAAATGGAGTGGCTGCCCGACCGCAAACGGCTAATGGTCACGCAAACCTTCGACGGCTTGCCCGCAGCCGATGCGGGATTGCGCGCCGGTGATCTTGTGGTGTCGGTGGACGGAGAACCCGTTTCCTGGATGGGCCGGGAGGCCGCGTTCGCCAGCCTGGCGGCTCCGGTAGGGACCGAGGTGCGGATTGGCTACCGGCGCGACGAGGAAGCATTCGATGCAACCATAACCTTGCGTACGGTGGAGTTCCCCACGGTCGACCATGAGGTTCTTGGGTCAGAGGCGAACATCGGTTACGTCAGGCTTCACTCGGTCAGTGAACTTGGGGCTGCCGACCTGGCCGCGGCCCTGACGGATCTAATGGACTTGGGGATGGAAGCCATGATTCTTGACCTGCGCGGCACCGCCGGTGGCTCAACCGAAGCCGCGGTCCGGGTGGCGGGCCTGTTGACGGGGCCTCGGTTGGTTGCCGTTGGCGAACATACCGATGGTGCACGGACGGAACTGGAGGCTGTGGATGAGGCGTTGTTGCCATCGGATATGCCTCTGGCAGTACTCGTCGACCGTTTTAGTGCAGGTGCCAGCGAGCTGGTTGCCGGCGCGGTTCAGGATCACGGCGTTGGCTTGCTGATTGGTGAAACCACCTACGGCAACGGCAGTGGTCAGACCGATTTCGTACTGGGCGATGGAAGTCGCCTGCGAGTGTCCGACCACCTTTGGCACACTCCCAATGGATGGGAGATTCATGGGCAGGGATTGATCCCGGACGTGCCCATGACCAACGAGGATGCAGATGGGGATCCGGAAGACGCCGGAGTCCTCCCCGGCGACACGGAAACCGATCCCTATCTTCAGGTCGCCGAACTGTATCTGGTACATTCACTGGATGCAGCAACCGGCGGACCTTGAGGCGGTATCACCGTGGCAGCCAAATCCTCCCGCACCAAGAATGGCCGCGGACCGGTAGGTCCGCGGACCGTGGCCACCAATCGCCGGGCCCGGTTCAACTATCACCTGATCGAGGAGTTCGATGCCGGCATCCAGTTGCTGGGGACGGAGATCAAGTCGATCAGGCAGGGCCAGGTGAACCTGGGCGACGGTTTTGTCATGGTGAGGGACGGCGAAGCCTGGCTGCACAATGTCCACATCGCCCCGTACTCCCACGGCAATCGCGAAAACCACGAGGAGATGCGGCCGCGCAAACTCCTGCTCAACAAGCGTGAGATTCGGCGGATTGCGGCCAATGTGGCCCAGAAGGGCTTGACCACTGTGCCCGTGCGCCTCTACATTTCCAACCATGGTCTGGCCAAGGTTGTGGTGGCCCTGGCCAAGGGCAAGCAGCAACACGACAAGCGCGACACCATCGCCCAACGCGATGCGCAGCGGAGCATGGCCAGAGCCCGCAAGCAGATGTACGAGGACTGATTCGGCCGCGACGGACGACCTGGTCCGCCGTGGCCACCTGCAGGTTCTTGTTGCCGGTGCATCTACCGTCCGGAAGTCGGCATCTGAAGTAGAATTGCCACACGGTCTCCAGGCACCACTTGCCAGGCGGCCTGAAGTGCAACCCAACATAACAACCCATACCATGGATGTCATCCTGCATGGATTCCCTGCCAACCTGCAGAGGGAGCTTGAGGCAACGGCTCGGGATAAGGGTGCCAAGCTCGAAGCCCTGTTGCCGGGCACGGTGGAGTCGCGCTGCGAAATCCACCGTCGGCATCGGCTTGGCCCCGAACGGGCCTGTCGTGTTCAATTGACGATGCATGTGCGCAAGCGCATCCTGCGCTCGGAAGTCAAAGGGCCCGATGCCAAGGCCGCCCTGGACGCGGCTGTGCACAAGATGGAACGGCAGATAGAGCGGTTCAAGGGCCGGCGGCGCCATGTGCGGCGCATGTCGAAGGAGGAGGCCCGACAGTTCGTCGAAACCGTACCGCCGGTCAGCGAGGACTACGAAGATGTGGGCGACGGCCTCATCGTCCGGGAGAAGGATTTTACGGTTGAACCCATGGCCGTGGCCGATGCCGTGGAAACCATGGAACAGCTCAACCACGACTTCCATCTGTTCAAGGACCAGGACAGCGGCGCCATCCATGTCGTCTACCGCCGGGACGATGGGAACTACGGGCTGTTAAGGCCGCGCGATGGTTAAGACGATTCTCAACTGCCTGGGCAGAATTTGCGTATAAAAAAGCGTTGATATTTGACGGCCTGCCTGGTGTGTGGCAGGCTGTTCGGGTCCGGGAGATCGATCCGCGCCGAAGCGCAGCGCGGGCCGCTCAACTGCGTGGGAAGGTCAACGGCCCTCGCCTGGCAAACGGACGGGACTGCACGGTCGGCAGCAGAGGATGCACGGATGGCAACAGACAGGATTACGGTACTCGGCGCCCGGGAACACAACCTCAAGAACATTGAAGTGTCGCTGCCGCGTGATCAGTTTGTGGTCATTACCGGCCTCAGTGGCAGTGGCAAGAGCAGTTTGGCCTTCGACACCCTCTACGCCGAGGGGCAGCGGCGGTACGTGGAGTCGCTGTCGGCCTATGCCCGACAGTTTCTGGGCCTGCTGGAGAAGCCCGACGTCGACCAAATCGAGGGCTTGAGCCCGGCCATCTCCATCGACCAGAAGAGCACCAACCGCAATCCCCGTTCCACGGTCGGCACGGTGACGGAGGTGTTCGACTACCTGCGTCTGCTCTATGCGCGGATTGGGCAGCCGCACTGCACCGAGTGCGGGGCGGCCATTTCGCAGCAGACTCCCCAGCAGATTGTGGACCAGCTGCGGTTGCGCCCGGTCGGCAGTCGCCTTATGTTGCTGGCACCGCGCATCAGGAACCGGAAGGGGAGGCACACGGGCGAGTTGCAGCAGCTGATGCAGCAGGGATACGTACGGGTCCGGGTCAACGGCGAGATTTACGATGTGGCAGAAGTGCCAGAGCTCGACCGGTACAAGAACCACACGATTGAGGCGGTCGTCGATCGCCTGGTGATCTCCGCCGACGAGGAGGATGAGAACCGGTTGGCGGATTCGGTGGAAACCTGTCTCGACCTGGGCGACGGCGTCATGATCCTCAGCGACGTGACCGATCGGGATCATCCGCGGGAGGAATCGTTCAGCCGCAACTTCGCGTGCGCCGAATGCGGCGTGAGCCTGGATGAGATCGAACCCCGTTCCTTCAGCTTCAACAGTCCGCACGGCGCCTGCGAACGCTGCGACGGCATCGGCATGCAGAACGAGTTCGACCTACGGTTGATCGTTGATCAGGACCTGTCGCTGAGCAACGGGTGCATCCGGCCCTGGCAGCGGCAGAACGAGTCCTCGGCACAGGCGGAGAACTGGGAACGCGGGGTGCTGTCAGCCTTTTGCCGGAAGCATGGGATCCCGACCGACATCCCGTTCCGGGCCCTCAGCAGGCGCCAGCAGGATCTGGTAGTGATGGGCCCCGAGAAGCCGGAGCGCAACCTGGCCGTCAGCTATCGCACCAAGGAAGGCAAGGAGTGGCAGTACGAGGCCACCTATCGCGGAGTGGTGCCGAGTCTGCGCAAACACTACCGGGATACCGGCAGTGATTCGGTCCGGGAGCGTCTGGAAGGATGGATGAGTTTCCGCCCCTGTCCCGCCTGTCGCGGCATGCGGCTCAAGGCCTCCTCACTGGCGGTCACCATCGGCGGCCTCAACATCATGGAGGTGTCCCGCCTGACCGTGGCCAACGCCCTGCGCTGGGTGGAGGACCTGCAGGCCGACGACGCGAACGACACGCCCCGGGCCAACGGTCGGAGTCCCCGCGCCAACGGCCGGCTGTCGGCCCGTGATCTGGCCATCGGCGGTCAGGTGCTCAAGGAGATTCAGGCCCGGTTGTCGTTCATGGTCAATGTCGGTCTCGAGTACCTGTCGCTTGAGCGCCGCGCCGCGACCCTGTCGGGAGGCGAGGCGCAGCGCATTCGTCTGGCAACTCAGATCGGCAGCCAACTGATGGGTGTCCTCTACATCCTCGACGAACCAAGCATCGGCCTGCACCAGCGGGACAACGAGCGTCTGTTGAACACCCTGTGCGGCATGCGCGATCTGGGCAATACCGTGTTGGTGGTCGAGCATGACGAGGATACCATCCGCACGGCCGACTGGGTGGTGGACATGGGACCGGGCGCCGGCGAGCACGGCGGCGAAGTCGTGTGTTCCGCGCCGCAGGACGAGTTCATTGCGCACACAAGCAGTCTGACGGCGCAGTACCTGCGCGGTGAACGGCAAATCGACATGCCATCCTCGCGGCGCAAGGGCAACGGCACCTACCTGCGCGTGGTCGGCGCGGCGGAGAACAACCTGAACAACGTGACGGTGAGGTTCCCGCTGGGCACGTTTACGGTCGTGACGGGAGTAAGCGGCAGCGGCAAGAGCACCCTGGTCAACGATGTGCTCTACCGGTTCCTGGCCCAGACCATGTACAAGGCCAAGACCGCGCCGGGCAAGCACGAGGACGTGGAAGGCTGGCAGTACCTGGACAAGGTGATCGACATTGACCAGAGTCCGATTGGCCGCACGCCGCGCAGCAATCCGGCCACCTATGTTGATCTCTTCGGTCCGTTGCGGGAACTGTTCGCCTCCCTGCCCGAATCCAAGGCGCGCGGGTACAAGCCGGGCCGGTTCAGCTTCAATGTGGCGGGTGGCCGCTGCGAAGCCTGCAAGGGGGCCGGCATCGAGGAAATCGAGATGCAGTTCCTGCCCAACGTCTATGTCCAGTGCGACGAGTGTCAGGGCCGTCGCTACAACCGCGAGACCTTGGAGATTCGGTTCAGGGGGCATTCGGTTTCGGATGTTCTGAACATGACCATCGAGGAAGCCGCGGATCTGTTTGCCAATATCCCCCGCATCAAGGCGCGCTTGGACACGCTGTTGAGCGTGGGCTTGGGCTATATCCGGCTGGGACAACCCGCCACCACCCTGTCCGGCGGCGAAGCCCAGCGGGTCAAGCTGAGCAAGGAACTGAGCCGCCGGGACACGGGCAACACGCTGTACATCCTGGACGAGCCGACGACCGGCCTGCACTTCGAGGATGTGAACAAGCTCCTGCAGGTCCTGCACTCACTCGTGGACAAGGGCAACACGGTGCTCGTGATCGAACACAATCTGGACGTGATCAAGAACTGCGACTGGATCGTGGACATGGGACCGGAAGGCGGCGACAACGGTGGCGAGGTGATCACGGAAGGTACGCCCGAACAAGTGATCCAGGCCGTACGCAGCTACACCGGCAGGTTCCTCAAACCGCTGCTCAACGGCAGTCGCGCCAAGGTTGCACAATCCGTCTGACCCCCGGGGCGAGTCCCATCTCCAGTCCCAACGGGCCCGCGATACGGGTACGGCATCATTAAGTTCGGGCCCGGCCCGGGTTCCGTCGGTGGCAAAGTCTCCGGGATTCCTATGGATGCCCGCGGACCGCGTCGGCCCAAGGTCCCGGGTGTTCATCACCCCGACCCGGCAGCACTCAAATCCAACGACTCCCAGAGGAGACAACCGTCAGCATGGCCACCATCACCATCATCGGCTCCGGCAGCCTTGTGTTTACGCGCCGCCTGTGCAGTGACTTCCTGTTGACACCGTCGCTGGAGGGCTGCGCGATCCGGCTCATGGATATCGACCCCGAACGGCTCCGGCAGTCCCACACGATCGTGCAGTCGATTGCCGACCGCATGGGTGCCCGCGCCACCGTCACGGCCACCGACTCGCGCATCGACGCCGTCCGCGGCACCGACTATGTGATCACGACGTTCCAGGCCGGCGGGTTGGAGGCCTTTCGGACCGACATCGAGATTCCGCAGCAGTACGGGATCGAACAGTGCGTGGGCGACACGTTGGGCCCCGGCGGGGTCTTCCGGGCCCTGAGGACGATTCCGGTGCTGCTGGATCTCTGCCGGGACCTGGACGATGTGGCGCCTGACGCGATGATCCTCAACTACGTGAATCCGATGGCGATGAACTGCTGGGCCATCGATCGGGGTGCCGGGAGGCCCCATGTCGGTCTTTGCCACAGTGTCCAGGGCACCAGTGAGATGCTGGCGAAGTGGATTGACGTGCCAATTGAGGATGTCAATTTCCAGTGTGCCGGCATCAACCACCAGGCCTTTTTTACCGAGTTCCGGCGCGGCTACGAGGATCTGTATCCCTTGATCCGCGAGGTGGTCCTGCGCAAGGACGTGTACGGATCGGAGCCGGTGCGCATCGAAATGATGAACCACTTCGGGTACTTCGTCACCGAGTCCAGCGGCCATGCCAGCGAGTACCTGCCGTACTTCCGCAAGGACCAGGCGATGGTGGACCATCAGCTCGCGCCGCAGTTCACGGACGACACGCGGAGCTGGTACGACTTCGGACGCACAGGCGGCTACCTGCGCAGTTGCATCCAGCGACTTGAACATTTCCAGTCCGAGTTCGACGAGATCGCCGAGCAGCCGGTGCCGACGGAGCGGAGCTACGAGTACGGGGTCCACATCATCGAGGCGATGGAGACCAACGTGCCGTGCAAGGTGAACGGCAACGTGCCCAACCGGGGCCTGATGCCAAGCCTGCCCGAAGGATGTTGTGTGGAAGTTCCGTGCCTGGTGGACAGCAGCGGCGTCCAGCCGTGTGTGGTCGACGACTATCCGCCGCAACTGGCCGGGCTCAACCGGACCAACATCAACGTGCAGGAAATGGTGGTGGAGGCGTCCCTGACCGGCTGTGTGGATGCCGTCCACCACGCCGTGCTGCTGGATCCGCTGTCCGCGGCCGTGGGCACGATGCCGCAGCTGCACCACATGGTGGATGAGATGCTGGAACGACAGGCCTGCTGGCTGCCGCAATTCAACGGGGCCTGACCCCGGTTCCAAGCGCAAGGAAAAAACAAACCATGAAAATCACGTTCATTGGCGCCGGCAGCTTTGGGTTCACGCGCAAGCTGGTCCGCGACGTCCTGACATTCGAAACCCTGGAGCATGCCCATCTGTGTCTGATGGACATTGATCCGGAAAGACTGGACTTCGCCGCCAAGGCGGTGCGCAAGATCGTACGGATGGGCGAATACCCGGCGACGGTGTCGGCCACCCGGGATCGGACCGAGGCACTGCAGGATGCGGACTTTGTGATCGTGACGATCCTGGTCGGTGGCGCCGACGTGTTCCGGCACGACATCGAAGTGCCCATGCGCTACGGGGTGGATACCAACATTGGCGACACCCGCGGCCCGTCGGGCATCTTCCGGGCGATCCGAACCGTACCCGTCATGCTGGACATTGCCCGGGACATGGAGCGGCTGTGTCCAGGCGCCATCATGCTGAACTACACCAATCCGATGGCCATGATCTGCCAGGCGCTGGCACAGGAAACGGATATCCAGCTCACCGGCCTGTGCCACAGCGTCCAAGGCACGGCCGAGATGCTGGCCCGGTGGATTGGCGCCGACATGGCGGACGTGCAGTACACCTGTGCCGGCATCAACCACATGGCCTGGTACAAGGAGTATCTGTGGAAGGGCGAGGACGCCTATCCCCTGATCCACGCCGCCATTGCCGGGAACGAGGAGATCTACAACACGGAACAGGTCCGCAACGAGATGTATCTGGCGCTTGGCTATTACGTGACGGAGTCAAGCGGCCACAACAGCGAGTACAACTGGTGGTTCCGGAAACGGAGCGATTTGATTGAGAAGTACTGCACCCACGGCACCAACTGGAATCCGGGCGAGTACGCCTATGTCCTGAACCGGTATGCGGAACGGGCGGAGACCTGGAAGGCGGAGGCCGAGGCGTGGTTTGCCGACGAGACCCCCATCGAACTGGAAAGGGGCCACGAGTACGCGGCCTACATCATGGACGCCTGTGCGGGCGGCACGCCGTTCCAGTTCAACGGCAACGTGTTGAATCACGGGTTGGTGGACAACCTCCCCGATGGGTGTTGCGTCGAGGTTCCGGTCTGGTCCAGTCCGAAGGGACTGGAACCGGTGGCCGTGGGCGGCCTGCCTGCCTCTTGTGCCATGTTGACCGGTCTCAGTGCCCAGATTGAGCAGATGGCGGTCGAAGGCATCCTGACGGGCGACCCCACGTTGATCTACCGGGCCATTGCCCACGATCCGTTGACCGCGTCGCTACTGTCGCTGCAGGAAACCAAGGCCATGGTCAACGACATGTTTGCCGTCAATCGGGACTGGATGCCAACCTTTGACCACTATGTCGTCTGAAATATGACAGTGATGGTCCCAGGGCGGCCAGGCCAACGGGGCCGCGGGTACTCACAACGAAAAGATGCCCAGGGCGGGGGAATCGGGCAGGCGCGCATAGGACCGGCGGTGTCAAGGCCCATGGCTTCACCCAGCAGTCGATTACCCGTTGTTCCCCATCCATACCGGTCAAATCAGGCTGTGGCAATCGGCAGGTTGGACAGCCTGCTGGATTGCGATCTGCGGCACCTTGGCGATCCGACCTCCATCCGGTGGGGCTCCGCCCGTTCGTCGTCGGCCGGTCCGTCTCGGATTTTCCGGTAGGCGCCGGCTCCGCGGCAAAGCGGATTGCTTACGGCAATACCACCGGCACATCGGTCTCCACCAGCCAGTCCGCGACCCGGCGGATGTGGCATGCATGGCGTTGGGGTTCGATCTCCGTGGTGTCAAGCCGGATCAAACGATCCGTCCCTGGTATTGGGCATAGCTGGTCTTCCGGAATGCTCCCTTCCGAGTACTCGTGCTGAAGTTCGGCGTCGAGGTGCCCGGGGTGACGCGTCCGCGACCTCGCCCGTGTCCTGAACCGCTCCGCGAGCACTGCCGGTGCCGCGGTCACGAAGATCTGGGCCGAAGTGAACTTCAGGTCCGAAGTCAGGTCGGTTAGTTCCTTCGCAGCGAGACTCGCCCGGAAGTTGGCCTCGATCAAACAGTCTTGGCCTTGGCTGAGCAGGCTGCGTGCGAACATCCAGAGCAGGGCCGCGGCTGCTGTCCCCAGACGGCGCGACCAGTCCCTGTCTGCCCATCCCGCTGTGTCGTATACCGTCTCCTTGATCATGTCCTTGGTCATGATCGGCAATGAGGTGGACGCAGCCAACACGTCGGTGAGATGCGATTTGCCGGCGCAGGGCGGCCCGTTGACCAGTACCAGCACAGGTGGCCGGCCTGTGGCCGTCATCGAACCGAAAGTAGACATGGCCAAACCTCAGCCGGCACAAGCCCGGGGAAGTTGAAAGACGCTTGTGCGGCAGGCAGAACGCGGAGGACAGCACGCCTGGAGGGATTCGAACCCCCGACACCTGGTTCCGAAGACCAGTGCTCTAATCCACTGAGCTACAGGCGCATGCGCGCAAGGGTAACACAAGATTCGATTGCTGCCCGGAGGCTTCAGGCAACCGCTGGGGTGTCCGCTTGGTTCGCGGGTTCTTGTGAATCGTCGGTGCGAAACTCGGCCATCGGTTCGGAATCCTGCACTGACCTCCGGTACAGTGAGTTGAACCGGCGTAGGGCATCCTCCGGATTGATCCCCGCCTCCACAGCATCGGACACCAGGTGCCAAAGGCGCTGGCCCAATTCCAGCTCGGCATCCGACCTGTCGCCGGCATGGACCTTGGAGGCATGGATGTTGGGGTCGACGCCGGCCTTGCGGGTGCGCGATTGCATCAGCCGTGCACCTTCCAGGGCCGGCAACCCTTTCGCGATGCCGTCGAGCGGACCCCGCTGCTTGCCCTTGGCCCGATACTCGGCCTGTTTGATTTGATCCCACTCCTTGAGGACCGCATCACTGTCTTCAAGCTGCGCATCCCCGAAGACGTGCGGATGGCGTCGGATCATCTTGCGGCTGATCTCGGCCAGAACGTCGGCCATGTGGAACCGGTTCTCTTCGTAACCGATGTTGATCAGGAAGAACGTGTCCAACAGCAGGTCGCCCAGTTCTTCCGCCAGGTTCTCGTCGTCCTGGAGGTCGATGGCCTCAATCACCTCGTGAACTTCGCTCACCACCTGAAACCGCAGCGACTCCAGGGTCTGTTCCCGATCCCAGGGGCATCCGTCCGGTGCCCGCAGGCGGGCCAGAATGTTGGGCAGCTGGGTCAGGCTGCATTCCTCGGCCAGCGGAGGAACCAACAGGGCGTGGGGGCTGCCAACGCGCAGGGCTTCCCCAACCTCCTCAAGGCTGTGCCGGGTTGGCCGGCATGCGTTGCCGGAAGCATCGTGCGACATGGTCCAAACCCCATGCCCGGCCGGATACGCCCGCGCGAGGGCCGCCACCACTGGCTGCGATTGCTCCGACCGGACTTCATCGACGACCAGTGGGATCGCCGCGTCGGTATGGGGGAACCACCGCGCCGCAAGCACCTCTGCCGTGGTGTATTGCCAGCTGGACGACGACATGCCCAGTTGTTCCAGGAGGTCCGGAATGCTGGCCGGTGAAAAAGGGCCCGTGGCGGCGTTCATGCGCAGGTGTGCCTGTTCAAGTGTGGGTGCCGGACCATCGTCGAATCGGCAGGGCGTCAGGTTGTCTCGGTCCGGTTTTGCAGAAACGTTTCCAACAGTCCGAGCAGGAAGAGAATGGAACCGGCGACGGCGAAGTCAAGCAGGTCGAACAGTGCCATGACGCCCATCAGGCAGACGGCCAGGCCCAACAACAGTCCCTGACGCATGGAAACGTCGCGGGAACCTCGGCCTCGTAGGCCCGGCCATTGCTGATGCAACTTGTGGGCAAGCAGGGTCCCGAGGCCGCCGACGGTCATGAACAAGCCAAGGAACATGAGCGCGATGGCTTGGACATCGTCTTGTCCGTCCGGCGTGAACGGGGCCACCGCCAATCCCAGGTACAGCACCATGACGGTGCCGGCCAGGAACAGGCAGTTGCCGATGTAGATGGGTGCGCGCGATTCGCTGGGCTGCAAGTTCAAACCCTGACGGCGACGGAACACGATATACGGAACCTAGTATATGCATTGGGCCGGTTGGCGGGCATGTTGCTGTCGGACAGGCATGGACAGGGACCCGAACCGGGTTCGGACTGGGGACCGTTCCCGTTTGAGAGACCGCATTCACACCTGGGCCGGGAGGCAAGGAGGTCCAACATGTCCAGCTCAATTCCCAGTACCCGACACGGCCTGATCGTCCTTGCCACGGCCGATGCAATCCCGGGAGCCGACACCAACGACGACCAGCGGTGGCTGCAGCCCGTTCCGCAGGAAGGCATGACCGCCGAAGGCAAGTACGACATCATTGTCTACAACACCTTCCGTCACCTCGGAAGACCACTACAACCACCCTCCAGGCCACGAGGATTGCGAACTTAGCCTGCGGCACCGGCACCGACACAGCCCGTCTGCACGTACACGTCAAGGCCCACGCCGGACGGCACAGCGACCCATGAAAGAACCGGACTGGAACGGTACCGCCGACTACAAACAGATCACGGATGCAGCTCCCCGGTACAAGTCACCACGGCCCATCCGCATGGGGGATACCTACCGACAGAAAATGCGCGCAGCGGTGACAGGGCCGGACGGCCGGCGTTTGGGCGCATCCCCCCACTCAACTACAGAGGCTTCCCGCCTACTCCTGTCCCGCGGGAGGCGCGCAGCTCGGGAGGTCATGCGCAATGTAGGCATCATACGGGTATGCAAACGCGGGAACACAACCGGTCAGTTGGTTGTCTTCCAAGTGGAGGAATTCCAGATTGACGATCCGGTCCCATTCGGGAGGCGGGGGGCCCGTCAACTGGTTGTCGCTCAGGTCGAGCCACCACAGACTGGCAAGTTGGCCCCACTCGGGAGGTAGGGAGCCCGTCAACTGGTTGCCGAACAGGGAGAGCCACCACAGGTTGGCGAGTTGGCCCCACTTGGGGGGTAGGGGCCCTGTCAACTGATTGCTACCCAGGCTGAGACTCTCCAGATTGTCCAGTTCGCCCCACGCGGGAGGCAGGGGCCCCGTCAGCTGGTTGCCGTGCAGGTCAAGTTCCTGCAGGTTGGCGAGTTGGCTCCATTCGGGGGGCAGGGGCCCCGTCAGCTGGTTGCCGTGCAGGTCAAGTTCCTGCAGGTTGGCGAGTTGGCTCCATTCGGGGGGCAGGGGCCCCGTCAGTTGGTTGTCTGCCAGGTAGAGCCGCTGCAGGCTGGTCAGTTGGCCCCATTCAGGGGGCAGGGGCCCCGTCAAATGGTGATCACCCAGGTTGAGATACTCCAGGTTTGTGAGTTGGCCCCATGTGGTGGGCAAGGACCCGGTCAATTGGTTGTGGGAAAGGTCGAGCTGCCGCAGGTTGGCGAGTTGGCCCCACTCGGAGGGCAACGCAGTCAACCCGTTGTAACCCAATTCCAGTCGTTTCAAACTCGCAAGTTGTCCCAGTGTGGGGGGCAGCGCGGTCAACCGGTTTCTGCGCAAGTCCAGTAGCTCCAGATTAACGAGCCTGCCCAGTTCAGGGGGCAGGCTGGTAAGTTGATTGTTGTGCAGGTTCAGCCATTTCAGATTGACGAGTTGTCCCAGTGCGGGAGGCAGGTCGGTCAACTGGTTGCCGCTCAATTCCAGGTATTCAAGCTTGACCAGGTTTCCCAGCTCCGACGGAAGGGAACTCGAAGACAGTCGGTTGTCGGTTAGGTCAAGCCGTCTCAGGCTGGTAAGCCGACCCAGTTCGGAGGGGAGGGGTCCGATAAGTTGGCTGTGGCTCAGATCCAGCTGCTCCAGGCTGGCGAGCCGGCCCAGTTCGGGGGGCAGGGGTTCGGTGAAGTCGTTGCCGCCCAGATCCAGATGCTTCAGGGAGGCCAGGCGGCCCAGCTCCGGCGGCAGGGGGCCCGACAGCCAGTTGTTGCCCAGATCCAGGTATTCCAGGGAGGCCAGGCGCCCGATGTCCGACGGGAGGGTCCAGGCCAACAGTTGGCCCTGCAGGTCCAGATGACGCAGCCGTGGGAGCCGCCACAGTTGCGGCGGAATCGCACCCGTCAATGCCTCGGGTCCCCACCCAAGGTCTCGGTACTTGGCATCGCGTTCGGAGGTGTAGCCCAGGTCCAGATGTTCCAGGTGGTGCAGTTGCCCAAGCTCCGGCAGCAGGGGCGCGTGGAAATCGTAGACGGGCGCGCCCGCACTGGCCTTGGGCTCATTGGTGGGCGCGCCCAGCGCCGTCACGCGCCCGTCCGCATCGAACGTCACGAACGCACCCACACGCGCGGCCGGGAACGTTCCCCTCCTGTGTACGCGGTGCTCGGGAACCTCGAACTGCACGGGGGGCGGCACGGCGGACAGGAGGGTCTCACCGAACCAGTGGCGGTCCAGGATCTCCAGCACGGCGCGGTCGTTGGCGGCCGGCGTCGTGCCCCAGGTCGTGTGCAGGCTGTAGGCCAGGAAGCGACCGGTGTGTTCGGGAGCGGCGGCGCAGCGTGATGGGGGCGGCGGTGCCCCAACGGCCGCGGGTGCGCGCAGGGTCCCGCCGGCAATGCCCGCGGGCGGACGCAGGCTCCCGGTGGCGACGCCCACACCCGTCAACCCCACCAGGTTCAGGCAGTAGGCCTGCTGCCCTTCGCCCTCCACCCGGGCATCGTCCACATAGTGCACGCCTCCGTCGGGGTCCACCCGCAGCAGGAAGCGGCGTGGTTCGGGGTGGTCCGGGGCACCGTCGGCGCGCACCGGCGTGCCCACGGCGGTGCGCAGGACGGGATACGGCGGCCGGAACGGCTCCGGAACCGTGAACAGGGGGGCGGACACCTCCCGGGCCCAGTACGCCACGGGGGAACGGGACGCGGCAAAGGTGGCCGCGACCCGCGCCCCGGCCAGCTGCAGGTCGTAGCGACCGTCCGCGTGCTCCACCGGGTTGTCGTAGGTCCCGGATACCGTCAGGGAGGGAGTCGGCGACGGCACCGCAGGTACGAAGGTGGGAGTGGGCGTGAAGGTGGGCATGGGTGTGGGTGTGAAGGTGGGAGCCGCCGGTGGCGGCGGCGTGGTGTCCCAGACCGTGTGCAGTTCATAGGCCAGGTGGCCCGCGTCCTCCACCCGACCATCGTCCACGTAGTGCACGCTCCCGTCGGGATCCACCCGCAGCAGGAAGCGGTGGAGGGCCGTCCGCGCCGGGTCCGGGGTGCCGTCGGCCAGCACCGACCGACCCTCCACCGTGCGCAGGACGGGATGCGGCGGGCGGAACGGCTCCGGGATCGTGAACAGGGGCTGCGGCACGATCCGCCGCACCCAATCCTCCACGGGGGAGCGGGCGGTGGCGAAGGTGGCCGTGACCCGCGGCCCGGCCAGCTGCAAGGCGTAGCGACCGTCCGCATGCACCGCCGGATTGTCATAGTCCCCGGACACTGTCAGAGAAGACATGGGCGTGGGTGTGAAGACAGGCGATGGAGTGGCAGCAGGAGTGAAGGCGTGCACCGCCGGCGCCGGGGACCGGGTCTCGATGCCGGCGCGGTCCGGCCATGGTTCGCCGGGCGTGCGGGGGGTGCAGCCCGACAGGCACAGGAGTAGCAGGAGCAACAGGGCGGCCAAGCAAACAGCAGGGTCGATACAACGGAATGGGATGGCGATCAGGTTCATGTTTCCCGATTCGGGAGTTGACACCGAGGACACGCGCTGGATACGTGGTGGTTATGGCCCTGACCCTGGACCGGGACCAGACTGGAGGCCGTTCCCGTTTGGGGAACCGCATTCACCCCGGGCCGGGAGGCTCGGACCACTGTTAGGAGACTCAACATGTCCACCGAAATTATCAGTACCCGGCACGGCCTGAGTGTTTACTCAGGGGCCGATGATGCCACGGGAGCCGACACTGCCGCCAACCGGCGTCTGCGCCGGCCCGTTGACGAAGTTGTCAGCAACACCTTCAACGATGCCACTTCGGGACACAGGTATAAGCATCCCGCCGGCCATGAAGGCATCGATTTCGATTGTAAGAACCCCACCAATGTCAAGGCTATGTACGGTGGGGAGGTGATCAGGGTGGTGAACCGATGGGCTTCAGGTCAAGGGAAGCCTTACGGCAACCTCGTCACGATCCGCTCTTACACGGATCAGGATGCCGGCCTCGGGTTTGAGCATACGTACACTCACTTGCAATATCGAGAGCCGGGCCAAGTCATCGTCACCGAACGCATGACCGTGGCCAAGGGTGATCGGATCGGTGTGTCCGGTGACACCGGCACCGATGATCCCCATCTGCACGTGCACCTCCAAGCCTTCGGGCCGAACGGCACCGTAACCAATGACGATGACCTGGGCTGGGATAGTAGTAAAGACGCCGACTACAAGCAGAACACAGATATGGCCAGCCGGATCCTCGGCTGTCTGAACTTCGCCTGCTTCCTGCCGGCCGACGAAGGGGCGAAAGCCCCTGCCATCACCAAGGAATCCTTCCTTAACGGCTCCTGCCGTCTGCTGAGTCCCCGGGATGCCTATGCCAAGATTCGGGTGTTCAAGCACATCAAGGACGATTACGATCCGGGCAGAACGTATGCTCGTAGCACGCCGTACAACAACAGTGACGGCACTCCGAATCGGACCTACGAGGCCTTTGTGGATGGCAGCGAAATTGCCTGCTATGCCGTCCTGGACGAAGGGATGTCCACCCCTCCGGGGACGAAAGACAAGCCATCTTCCCCCGTCATCTGGTACAAAATCCGGCACAGTGCCTTGGGCGATCCGGACGCAACAGGCGACACGATAGAGGGCTGGGTGCCCAGCCGGGGAATGGTCAACAGCAAGTGTGTAACCTGGGTAACGGTCGAGGAGGACCTGGAAGTTCCCAGGACTGTGCAGCTGTCGGCGACCGCGGAGAGTGTGACGGTCTCCTGGAAACCACCGGCGAACGCGGCGGGCGTGAGGGGCTACCACATCTGGCGGGGAATCAGTCCGGAGAGCCTGAAAAAGATCCACCAGGCGAGGGTCGGCACCACTGCCTGGACGGACCAGCCGACGACCCCACTGGGCACGCTGTACTACTACGCGGTGTCGGCCTACTGGACCAACCGTGAAGGGGAATACTGTCCGCCAGTGGGCGTCATTACCGGCCACGGGACCCTCGGCGGAAGCAAGACCCTGGCGGTGGCCGACGCGAACACCCACATCCGGCCCACGCCCAATACGGGTCCCAACTCGCTGGCGGTCATGCTCCCGTCGGTCTTTCGGGAAGTGAAGGGCGTGCTCTGGCAAAACAAGCGGCCGGTGTCCCTGGCGGTCGCGCTGCCGCCGGCCCAGCCTCCCGCAACCACCGGGGAGGGCTGGGTGCCGGCGGCCGCCGTCAAGGTCCTGGGCACGAACGGGGTGCCGACCGCGCCCAACAGCCCCGCGGGCCTCCGCCTCCTGGCAGCGGTCGCGGCCCGGTCCCATCTGCGCCTGCGAGCCTGGGTCACGGGCCTGCACCTGCGCACGGGACCGTCGACCGCCTTTGCCATCCATCGCCTGCTCACGGACACCGCCGTGTGGTACGAGGTGACCGGCCAGACGGCCACAACCCCCGTCTGGTACCGCATCCGCCACAGCGACACCTTCCAGGGCTGGGTGCGCGGCGACTACGTGGAGCTGTCGGAGGCCGCTCCGGCCGTGGCCACCGTAACCCCGCCCACCATGCCGGCCGAGACCGGTCCCGCGCACGAGGCGGGCACGGGCACCGGCACCACCACCGGCGCGGCGTCCGGCGACTTCCGCAACCTGGTCACCAACCCCGACGGGCGCTGGGCCGTCAGCAAGAGCGGCACCACCGTCACCGCCAACTTCAGCAGCCCCCGCTCCCCCGTCCAGTACCATGCGCGCCAGAACCCCCAGCCCCAGTTCGTGCTGCCCGTGGGCTTCCGCCCCACCGCCACCGTGCCCCGCACCGTCTCCGGCACCCAGGTCCACGAGAACCGTAAACCCGTGCCCAACGCCCCTGCCGCCACCTTCGACCTGACCATCGGCACCAACGGTGAGATGCGTTACGTCAACAACAGCAAGGTCGACCACCTGGGCTATGTCGGCTACAGCGTGACCGGCCTCACCTGGCAGTCAAACGAAACCCTGACGACACCGGCCCGGCCCGGCGACACCCAGGCCTCCGGCGTCTACCTCAACCAGCAGGTCAACCGGGGCAGCAGCTGGGAACTGGAGCGCAGCGGCAACGCCGTCTCCGGCAGTTTCGGCTGCACCCGCTCGCCCGTCCAGTACTTCGCCAACGGCAGCACCCGCGCGGCCCAGCTGCTGCTGCCCGCGGCCTACCGTCCCCGGGCCAACGCACGCTTCCAGGTCAAGGGCGCCGTGCGCGTCAACGAGGACGGCTCGGACAGTACCGACACGCGCAAGGTCGACTTCTGGCTGACGGTCCAGACCAACGGCGAGATGTGGTACGACACCGACACCAACCTGCAGACCCTGGGCGTGGGCTACCTGCGCTACACCGTCAACGTCGCCTGGACCGCAGCCCCGCGCATCACGGTGCCCGGGATCCCGCGCGAGCTGGAGGCCGAGGACATCGAGGCCACCGCGCTGGAGCTGGACTGGCGTAGTCCGGCGGAGAACGGCGGCGCGTCCATCGACGGCTACCGCATCCAAGTCTGGGACGCGGACAACGAAGAGTGGGACACGGAGGAGTCGGACACCAACTCGACGCGCACGCGTTACGACGTGGAGGATCTGGACCCCTACACCACCTACCGCTTCCGGGTGGCCGCCCACAACCGGGCCGGCTGGGGCGCCTTCGGTCCGGCCATCACCGCCACCACGCGGCGCAAGGCGCCGGGCGCACCCGCCAGCCTCTCCGCCACGGCCGCGCACGATGCCGTGACCCTGACCTGGGGCACCGTGTCCGGCACGGTCACCGGGTACCGTCTCCAGCGGCGGGTGGGACGTGGATCCTGGCTCACCCTGGTCGCCGACACGGGCACGACGGCACGCGCCTTCGTGGACCGCACCGTGAGCCCGGCCACGGCCTACCGCTACCGGGTGGCCGCCCACAACCGCGGCGAGGCGGGTGCCTGGTCGCAGGAGCGAAGCATCACCACGGCCGCAGCCCCCACCATCCCGGGGCAGGTCACGGGCCTGGCGGTCGCACCGGGTACCGGCAGCCGCCTGCAACTGACCTGGACGGCCCCGACCGACACCGGCGGCGGCATCACCGGCCATCGCATTGAGCGCTCGCCTGACACCACCCCCCGCACCTGGACCGTGGTCCAGGCGGACACCGGCGTCGATACCGTCGGCTGGGGGGACAACGACGTGGCCGCGGACACAACCTACCGCTATCGGGTGAGTGCCCGCAACAGTGCCGGTATCGGCACTCCCTCCGCGGAGGCCATGGGCCATTCCCGACCGCAACTGCGGCTGGGGGGCAGACTGTCCTATCCCCTGACGGCCCACGCATCGCCCTGGTCCGATGCGCCCGTGACCGCTACCTGGGCCGCCTACCTGCCCGGACGCGCCTACGATCTGGTGGGCCGCGTGCCGGGTGCAGACGGCTGGTGGCGCGTCCTGCTCTTCGACCGGGACGCGCAGAGTGCCTTCTGGCTGCCGGCTGCAGCCGGGACGTCCCTGGGAACCACCACCGCCCTGCCGCAGCCTCCCGCCGCACCGGCGGGTTTCACGGCCAGCCTGGCCGGTGGCACAGTGACCCTGGGCTGGACGGCTCCCGCCTCGGGGGCCACCGCGACCGGCTACCGCCTCTGGCGGCAGGAGGACAACGGGGCCTGGACGCAGCTGGGACAGGACTTGGACGCCACCACCCTCACCGCCACGGACCGTGCCGTGCGGAACGGCCACGTCTACCGCTACCGGCTGCAGGCGCAGTCGGACAGGGGGCTCGGTCTGCCCACGGTGACCGTGGCCCTGGCCGTCATGGCCATCCCGGCCGCCCCGGCCGCTGTCACCGGCCTGCAGGCCACGGCCACAACCACCACACTGCAACTCGGTTGGACCCGCGCTACCACCGGCGGCCTGCCCGTCGCCTACCGCGTCCGCTGGCGCGTGGCCGACACCGCGGATGACTTCCAAGAGGCGGAGAGTACCGGCACTGCCCACACCTTGACCAACCTGCTCCCCGACACCGCCTATGTACGCCTAATGTGGAATTGGGAGTTGACCAAAAAAGGGGAAGCCACGCAGAATGA
>CAZMKQ010000042.1:0-31459 GCA_964566955.1 uncultured Caldilineaceae bacterium
CGCTTGCCCAGCGTGAAGAAGGTCGGATCGCCCGGACCCTCCCCCGGCTTGCCGGATGCCTTCCACAGGCGGTAGTCCGTCTCGTGCCCGGCCAGCACATGGTTCCACGCGAACCGGCAGGCTCCTGCCAGTTCCTCGAGGTATTGCCCGTTGGCCGCGGTGCCCGGATACAGGCGCACGCGCAGGGTCCGCACTACGGTCTGGGGTTGCTGGATTGTAAGATGGGGATTGCTGGCCATGGTGCTCCGATCACCGTGTCCGGTCGAGGGTCCGGTGCCCGTCGGGCCCTCTTTCGCGGTAATTGTAGCACAGGTGTCCATATGTCAACTATTGGATATAAGCTCCCAAGCAATCGTTCAGCTGTTGGCCCAACGCCACCGGGTGGTGTTCACCGGTTTTGGGTTGTCATCCGCCAGTACCACCGCAACAGCCTCGCACAAGCGGTTGCAAAGAACTGCACGGACCAAGGCTCACGGTCGCTGACTGTCGACCATCCCTGATCGAACGCGGGACCAAAACACCATGGCCGCTGCGGGTGCTTCCTTTGCGCGACGGGGCACGGTCGGAAGATCAGAATGCGTCCGTTGCCAATCAGTAGGCCAAGCCGAACCCGGAAGCGCGAAACCATCTCCCGGCACCGACGGCTGCCCGGCGAACGGTCTGCCTCGCCCCATGCTGTGCCCGGTCGTTGCCGGCCACGACGCCCGGGGACGCCGTCGAAACTGTCAACGCGGACGATGGTCCCCCCACTCCATTCCGGGAAAGTGCTCCCGCACCAACCGCATGACGTCCCAGTTCCCTTGCTGCTTGGCCATACGGAACGCCCGTGCCGCACCCTTGCGCGCAACCTTCCTGCGGCCCTTGCGTGCTTCCGCCAACGCCATGTAGCAAAGGGCCATGCTGTCAGTGGGAATTTCGGACAACACGGATTTGAGGATGACAATCCCCCTTCGGTACTCTGCCTGTTCGATCCGAATGCATCCCCTCAGCAGGTAGGCATCAATACAGTTCGGACTCAGTTCCAATACAGCGGTCACATCGGCATGCGCCGCCTCGAAGTCGCGCATCCGCATGCGGACTTCGGCACGCGCCAGCAAGGCGTTTATCGACGTGGGAACATACGCAAGCGCCTTGTGGAGATCTTCCAAGGCCTCCGGGTAACGCCACAGGGCCAGCTTGGCTCTTCCCATGCAAAGGTGGGCCGCGTCATCGTCCGGCTGGAAATTGATCCATCTCGTAGTCGGCAATGGCGTGCGTGTGCCTGCCCATCAGGCTTCTCAAGACGCCTCTTTGCATCAACGCCATGTACGGCCTGCTCTGTTCCTGGATTACATGGCTGAAATCCTGTTCCGCCCAATCGAGCCGTCTGCACAGTTGTCGGATCAAACCCCGGTGGTACCTCAGTTCGAGGTCATGCCGAAACTGTTCCACGGCACCGTCCATGACCCGCAGGGCTTCTTCGTGCTTGTCGGCCAGAAACAGGACGTTCGACCAAAGCCGGGGAACGATGGTTGAACCGGGATCGCTTTCCGCGGCACGCTTCAAGTCGGTCAAGGCCTGGGGGTACTTGCCCATGAACATGAAAGCGCGCGCCCTTTGGACATGGGCCTCCCGATACCCGGGCTTGAGGGCGATGGCTCGGCTCAGCTGCTTTTCGGCCAGCTTGTACAGGTCGGCGTTGATCACGCACCGCGACTGGGCCACGATGGCCGGCACGTAGTCGGGGTCCAGTTCGAGTGCCGCGGTGAAATCCTCGCTGGCCTCCGAATCGGCCGTGTGGTGACCAATCCAGGACATGATTTCGCTGCGCGGCCAACGCGGGTCGAGCTTGGTGGCCAGTTCCAGATCCTGATAGGGAACATACGGTCCGTCCATGTGCATCCACGTGATGCCCCTGATCACATAGGCGGGAACATAGGCGGGGTCCGTCTCGATGGCCTTGTCGAAATCGTCGAAGGCTTCGTCTCGTTGCCCCAGGCACCACCTGGCGGCCCCCCTGTAGGCGTATCGGAATGCGGACGGTTCCTCGGCCACGATATTGTCAAGCGCCTGCATCGGGAAGCCCGTGGGGGCGTTGAGCCGGGGATCCGGCGGAACAACCCGGACCGTGAACGAATCCGCGCCGGGTTTGCCCGTTGAATCCCTTGGTGCATTCAACGAAGTCTCCCGGCCCTGTCTGCATGGTCCATTGCGTCAGCCAACACTGAAAAAAACCGGTTGGCTTGGAACGGGTTGTCAAGATCAAGTTCCGATTCAGGTTCGTGCCTGATTTCCAGGACAAGCTCGTCGCCTGGTTCGGATTGGGTTTGGGATGTCCGATCCATGCTCGCAGGGGTCTGTTGGCAAGAACTGTGACGATCCGGGTTGTGGCTGTTATTGGCGGACCCGTTCGGCGCACGCCGACCACGGGGCAACCGACTATATGAACGACACCCCGGCAACGAAGTACATCATACGGAAATCGGCCAACGGGTCGGCTGGAACACAGTCCTTTGGCTGGTCTGCATAGGGACACACCAAGGAATCGCCTCTGTCCCCGGGCTCCCGGCAAAACCAATGTAAATCGCGTTCCGCATGTTCCTCACCCCGTCGCCCCCCGCATAGCCGCCACCTCCACATTGAGAACAGCGTGGTGGACCGGAACCCAACCGCCGTCCTGCTCACGGCACGGGGCGGCGAGCATGCACGGACCATGCCACGCTCTCGACTTGACCGGGTCGGCCGGATACAGCGGCGGAGGTTCCCCAGCCGGCCCGAAACATTGGACAGGGGATCGGAATCCGCACCGTGAGTCTGCCGTCGTTGGCACCTGGCTCAATGATCGAGGGGCTGTACGCAAGAACCCGGTACTTCGGGCAGTGCGGAGAGATCTGGAATCGCACGTCCCGGATTCCGAAGGTGTACGCTTGGCAAGCCACAGGTCCCGGTTCCATGTGTCCGGTCACCATCGTTGCGGATGGCGGTCAACGCCGTCAACGCGAGCCCCGCGGATTCCGGTCGATCTCCGGGTAGTGCTCCCTTACCAACTGCATGGCAATCCTGTCCCCTTGCTGTGCAGCCTGTTTGAATGCCCGGACAAAACCCTTGCGGGCAGCGTTCGTACGCCCCGTGTGCGCATGGACCACGGCCAGATAGCAGATTGCCCGGCAGTCGGCGGGATTATGGGACAACACAAACTCAAGTTCGGGCACCGCCTGCTCGTATTCTCCCTGCTCGACCCAAAGACCCCCTCGGAGCGACTTCGCGTCAAGGTTGTCCGGTCTTTGCCCCAGCACCTTGTCCAAATCGGAATGCGCCTTGTCGAAGTTGCCAAGCCCGGCGTGGACCGCGGCACGCGCGTGCAAGACATGCATGTTGAGGGGGGCCAGCAGCAACGCCTTGTTGAGATCCACCATGGCCTCCGCATAGAGCTGCCGGTCGAACTGGGCCCTTCCCTTGGCGAGATACGGGCTGGCATCACCGGACTTGAAGTCAATGACCGCATCAAAGTCGGCCATGGCCTCGTCGTACTTGTCCATCAGCAGCCGGACCAACCCTCGTTGCATGTAAGCCGTCATGTCGTGCGGCTGCTCCGCAATCAGAAAGCTGAAATCCTCTTCGGCCTTGTCCAGTTCACGGCACACCTGCCTGACCAAGCCCCGGTGGTGTCGGACCTTGACATTGAACGGGAAGTCCGGGAAACGTTCCACAAGGAGGTCCAGGCCCTGCAGGGCCTCTGCATGCCTGTTGTTGAGAAACAGGATGTTGGATTTGAGGAGGTGGGCATCGACGCCGTTCGGATCGAGTTCGACGGCACGGTCCACCGCTTTCCGGGCCGTCGTGTAACTGCCCGTGAACATGGCTGCACGCGCCCTTTGATAGTGGGCATCGACATAGGCGGGCGTGAGCTCAAGAACCCTGTCCAGCAAGCCGTCAGCCAAGAAGTATTCCTCGTCCCCAATCAGGCAACTTGCCAAGGCCGCCAGGGCCGGTGCGTACCCGGGATCCAGTTCCAGTGCCTGGGTGAACTGCTTCACGGCCGCGTCCTCGGCTTTCCCATGACCGTCTCTGACGGGGATTAGGATCTCGGTGCGAGGCCAACGCGGGTCCAACTTCATGGCCCGTTCCAGATCCATGTAGGGGGCGTACTCCACAGACAGCCAAAGGTGCGCCAGTCCACGGACCACGTGAACCGGTGCATAGCCCGGATCGCACTTCGCAGCCTTGGCAAAGTCCCTGTAGGCCTTTCGCTTCTGTCCCAGGTACAGTCTGGCAATGCCCCGGTAGGTATATCGGAAGGCCGAAGGCTCATCGTCCACAATGCGATCCAACAGGTGGATCAGGAGTTTGGTTGACTTGGAGATCGGCGGTGCCGACAGATTAATCCCAACGCGGATGGTCTCTGTCCAGGCACGTCCTTCCGGTCTCTCCGGCTTGGCGGTCGCCGTGAGATCCGCGGCCGCCACGGCTTGGTTCACCGCGTGTTTGACGTTGTCCAGGAAGAAGTAGGCCTGGAACGGATAGGCGAGGTCCAGTTCCGCTTCCGATTCATGTCCGATGACCAGCGGGAATTCGGCATCGGATCCCTCGGACCGCGCCTGCCAGCGTCGTTTGAGTGAACCAAGCATGCGACAAAGTTGGCCTGTTGCAACGATGGCCGGCCGGTCCAACCCGGCCTTGCCGGCAAGCGATTGTACGGAATCCCCATCCGGGCTCTGATTCGGCGGGTACCAAGGGACAGGAACCCCGGTGTCATTCCGTCCCGGGCATATGGACCAAACAGGCCGGTCCGAGCGATGGCAGCCCATTGAGACGTACCCAGTCCCAGCGTAGACGCAGACTTCCTTTGTCCATCGGCTGCGCGCCTCCCAATATTGTCGTTGGGAAACCTTGCAACAAATCCTGGAACATCTCCGTCAGGTCCACTTGCTCTCGCCAAACAGCTCGACCTCAAGCCATCGTCCACGCGGCTGATCACGGCAGCCTGGCAGTCACGAGGGTGGATCCCCACGAGTAGCCGGGTCTGATACCAATCCAGTGTGATACCGCCACATTACACTGGCGTCCGCCCGAGGCGAGTCTCCTGCGACGCGCAGGACAGTGGTTGCCTCGGCAATCAATACTGGAGCCGGCTGTCTCCGGGGCAACGGCCCGATGAGCAACCAATCGTGTCTCGGGAATACAGGATTGACATCAGTCCAAGGGGTCCCGGGGGGCAGGTCCCTGCCGTTGCAGCAGGACCTGGAGCCGTGCGATCTCCGCCTCTGCTTTCCGCGCCCGTGCGGCTTCCTGGCTTGCCCGGGCCGCTTCCTGGTCCGCCCGTGCGGCTTCCTGACTCGCCCGGACCGCTTCCTGGTCCGCCCGTGCGGCTTCCTGGCTTGCCCGGACCGCTTCCTGGTCCGCCCGCGCAGCTTCCCTCCTGTGGGCCGTCCCGGCTTCCTGTACCGTCAGATACCACCTGCCCTGCACCGGGTTCCACAACCGCAGGCGGCCGGTGGCCATGTCCAGCCCCCAGTCCGTATCCAGGACGGCACTCCGCCCGATCGACGCGCCGCGCGGGTGGTCGGGCTGCAGGGGGATGGGGACATAGACGCCGTCCCGCAACTGCCAGCCCAGCAAGTCCTCCGTCAGATATTGGTGGTGGGGATCATACTGCCAATATTCGGGAATGCCCAGGGCGGCATAGCGGTCCCGCTTGAAGCCGCTGTCCTGGGCATGCGTGGAGGGCGAGGCCATTTCCATGACCAGGTCCGGCACTTTCCCGTACACCCAGGGCGCGTAGCCCTCCTCGCTCGGCACCGTCACCCCGTAGGCCAACAACACGTCGGGCGCCACATAGGCCGTCAGATTGGCGGCATCGTAATACAATGCGCAATTTCCCCGAACCGTACCCGCCCGGCCCCGCTGCTGCAGGTGCATCTTCAGGGCAAAGACGGCATCGATGATGGCATCGTACTGGAGTTCGGTGTCGGCCATGGGTTCATCATCGTCGGACGGGTACCGGATCCCCGGCTCCTGTGGGGGATCGCGCAGGACCACGCCGTCCCAGCCGTTCCGGTCGCGGATCAGTGCCATAAAAAGTGTGCTGTGCCTCCTGTCGCCCGATTGTATAGCAAAGAACAACCACGCCCGTAGGCACCGTCCCGGCCGGTGGCGGGGCGCGGTGCCGGCGGATGCACAGGGAGCGGTGCCCTGCCAAACGTGCCATCATGTGGAGAAGGCCCAGCTGGGCCTTCCCTGCCCTACCAATCCAGTGTGATACCCACACATGGCACCGTCGTCTGTCCGAGGCCAGGCTTCCGCACCTCCGACCTCATGTGGGTTGGAGGCCGGGGTCATTCCACCCCGGCCCGCAGATCACTCGTCGGAGCCCTCGACCACCATGACCAGCGCCGGCAGAATGAAGAGAATGAACAGGCCCGACAGGATGAGACCTCCCATCATGCTGACGATGAACGGCACAACGAAAAGCAGGTCGTCTCCGCGTTCATAGAGCAGCGGCGACAAGCCGACCACCGTGGTGAGACTCGTGAGGAAAATCGCCCGGAAGCGGTGGCGCGTGGCGGCTGAGGCAGCGGCGATGGCCGGCAGCATTGGGTTCTCGCGCCGGATTGTGTTGTAGCGGTCCAGCAGCACCAGGGCATCGTTGACCACCACCCCGAAGACCGCGATCACGCCGAAGAGCGACATGGCCTGGAAATCCCAACCCAGGATCCAGTGGCCGAGGACCGCACCGGCAAACGAAATCGGAAAGCCGGCCACGGCCACCAGCGGTTTCCAGTAGCTGCGCAGGAAACCCGCCATCAGCGCATACATGGCAATGAGCACGATCGGCAGCAACAGCGCCAGGGTCTGGAACATCGCCTGCTCGTCGCGGGCGCCGGCTCCCGGCTCAATGCGCAGGTTGGGATACTGTTCCCGCAGCGTTGGCAGGAAATCCTGGTCAATGATCCGCCGCGCCTGATTGGGCGTCGTCACGGCCGTATCGGCGTAGGCGTTCAACAGAGCCGCCTGGGAGCCGTCGATGCGCGTGCGGGTCGCCAGTTCGCGGCTCTCGTGCACCTGCGCCACCGCGGACAGCGGCATCTCCACGCCGCCGCGGAGGCGGATGCGCTCCCGGTCCAGTTCCCGCAGACTCGCCCGGCGCTCGAGCGGATACCGCACCATAACCTTGACTTCCTCATGGCCCCGTTGAATGCGCTGGATCTCCACGCCGTGGAAGTTGGCGCGCAACTGGCTGCCGACGGCCGCGGGCGTGAGCCCCGCAGCCTCACCCACCGGCGTGAGTTCAATCTGGAGGTGCCGCTTGCCCGGGACGAAGCTGTCGGAGATTTGGATTACGCCCGGAACATCCGCCATGAAGGACCGCATCTCCGCCACAATCTGTTGCAGCACCTGCTCATCCTCGTGCATCAGCACATATGCGATCGTGGGACTTTCGCGAAGATTGCTGCTCCAGAACTGGATCTGCCCCGAGCTCGCATCCGAGCCCAGGTTCTGCCGCCAGACCCTCGTGACATCCCAAGGCATGGAGCGGCGCAGAGGACGCTCGTTGAGATACACGCGCACCCCTGCCAAGTGACTGTCGGTCGGGATCGCCGTGCCGATCCAAGGCCACTCGATCATCTGGCCAGCGACAAAGGATACGGAGCGTACGGACACCCCCGGCAATTGCTCGTTGACCGCTTGCGCTGCCGCCACCACCTCCTCCGTGGCAGCCCGCGTCACAGCGAAGGGCGTGCCCACGGGCAGTTCCAGGTCCGCCTGGACATAATCCGAAGCCTGAACGGAGAAGACAATGAACCGCACCGCCTCAAAGCGGATCAGCAATACGGGTATCGCCACCACCGCGACACCGATGACCAGGGTCGCCCAGACATTCCGCACGGACCAAGAGACCGCCGGCACCACCGTCCGGTCCCGGACCATTTCGATCCACTCGCAGACCCACCCTTGTACGGCACTCAGAGGCCACAGACTCCAGCGATGGGCGTGGCCGAGATGCGCGGGCAGGATGAAGACCGCCTCAATCAACGACACCACCAGCACGAAGAACGCCACCAGGGGATAGACCTTGACCACCTGCAACGTGGGGTGGGTCAGGAAGTAGAAGGGCACGAAGGCCAGAACCGTGGTCACCGCGGCGATTGTGATGGGGCTTGCCACGGACCGGACTCCCGCCACGGCCGCCGCCAGCGGCTCCAGCCCGCGTTCGCGTGCCGCCGCGATGCCCTCGCCCACCACCAGTGCATCGTCCACCACCAGGCCGATCATCAGGAACATTGCCGTCAGCGTGCCCAGGTGCATGGACAGGTTGGCCGGCCCGAAGAAGATTAGGGATCCGACGATGGAGAACGGGATGCCGAGCGTAATCCACACTGCGGCGCGCAGGTCAAAGACCAGCATCAGCAGGAGGAAGACGAGAATCACGCCGATGATGCTGGTTTGACCAAGCCGCGCCAACCGATCCCGGTTCGGTTCCGCCCGGTCGTCCCAGACGAAGATGCTCACATCCCGCGGTGCCTCGTAGCCGACCAGCCAGTCCCGGATTTCCTTGGCGGCCCTGGTGAGGGACTGGCCTCTCGTGTGTGCCACCCGTACAAACATCGCGGGCACGCCGTCCACTTTGGCAATGACTTCCCCATCCACAAACGCATCGCGGATGTCCGCCACATCCCCGAGGGTCACGATGGTGCCGTCCGCGCGCGTGATCAGGGGAATCCCCGCGAATTCCGGGCCCACCGTGCGCTTTGCGATCGTGTGCAGCACCACGCCGCCGGCCTCCGTCTGCAGTTCGCCAAACGTCAGGTTGAGGGAGGCCCGGCGCACGATGTTGGCCACTTCCTGGAGCGTGAGGTTGTAGCGCCGCAGGGCCTCTTCATTCAGTTCAATGGCGATCTCGCGGTCCCGTGTACCGTGCATGTTCACACGCGAGGTGCCGGGCAACTGCAGCAGTTCGCGGCGTACGTTCTCGGCGGCGCGCCGCAGGGCGTCCTCGTTCAGCACGTCCGATGTCACGGCCAGCGTCAACACCAGGTCGTTCGTTGGCGCCAGCTCCACGTCCGGCCGTTCCGCGTTCAGGGGCGGAAAGTTCTCGAGGGCGTCCACCGCCTGCTTGACGTCGTCCAGGACCTTGTTGGCGTTCGCGAACGTGGTCAGCTCGATGTTGATCGTGGCCACACCCTCCGTCGCCGTGGCCACGACCCGATCGACCCCCTGGAAGCCGATGACACTTTCCTCCACCCGGCGGACGATGTCCTCCTCCACCTCCCGCGGCGACGAGCCGGGCGAACGTACGGTGACCGTGACCGTGCGCAGATCGAGTTCGGGAGTTGCCTCAACCGCGATCCGGGTTCCCGACACAAGGCCGGCCACCAGGAAAAACGCCATGAGGAGGTTGGCAGCGACCGGATTGCCCACGAAGTAGGCAATCCACCCGGCGCCCGGGCCGGATGGCGGCCGATCGTGGCTTCCGTTTGTGGTTGCGTCCATGTTCCAACCCTCGTCAATGGACCTATGGGACGGCTTGTGCCGAGACGGCCAGCCCTTCAAAGGGCTCCGACAACGTGCCGGCCACAACACCTTCACCGGCGTCAAAGACCTTCACAACCCACCCATTGGCTGTCCTGCCGTAGGTTTCCGGTTGGAAAAGCTGCAATCGGCCCTCCCTGACGATCCAGATGCTGCCGTCTTCCTGGAGAACGGTATTCGGCAGCACATACACGTCGGAGAAGACGGGGCCTTCAATGCTGATCTCAACGAATGTTCCCGGAAGAGGCAGGGAGGCCGCGCTCTCGTTCTCCGTGAATTCAATGAACACCGTGGCCAGACGCGAAACGGGGTTGACGGTGGCAGAGACGCTGGCAATTTCCCCTTCCCAGGACCCCATGTGCCCGTTTACCTGTGCGGTGCGCCCCACGACCGGATCCAGGTAGGCAAGTTCGCGTGCCTCGATGGGTACTCGCACCCGCAGCATTTCGGGGCGGTAGACAAGGCCCAGCAAACTCGAGGGGACGTAAGTGGCACTCAACACTGCGGGGGCCAGGGGAGGGTCTTCCGGATATGCCAGTTCGCCGACGGCCGCATCCGTACCCATCACCCGCACGTCGTAGGGGAGGGAAATCCGGGTCCGCTCCAGTCGCAATTCCGCCATTTTGAGCGCGACCTGCGCCTTTTTGAGTTCCGCTTGGGCCAGTGCAATGTTTGGCAGTCTGCTGACCCATTCGGATGGGGCCGCGTCGGGATGCTCAAGTTCGAACACCCGCTCGTTTTCGGCACCCAACGCCTCTTCGATCCGCACACGGGCCTCGGCTTCCTCGACGGCGGCCTGCGCCTCTTCCACCTCAAGTTCATATTGGGCAGGGTCAATCCGGACAATCGTTTCTCCGGCGGCGATGAATCCACCATTGGTCAGATCCGGTGATGTCCAGACAACCCGTCCTTCCACCTCGGTCATGAGGGTCGTCATGCCTTCCGCGAAAACCGTTCCGGTCAAATCAATGGTCAGGGCCTGTTCGGCGGCCAAGGGGACAACGACCTCAACAACCGGTGGGGCACTGCTCGTCTCCGGCGCGGAATCACCCACGGGGGCCCTGAAGTTAGGCGCCCTTGCGAAGTAAAGAGCCGTCGCGATCGCAATGACGACCAACGCGATTTGTGCGTATCCGCGCCAAGTCCGCTGATCCGACATGGCTACAGAATCGTTTCCATCTTCCTGCATGGCTCTTGCCTCCGTTTACAGACACAGATTTCCGGCATACGCCTGACGCGGCACCCTTCGCCCCCTTGCCCTCCTGCAGCATCGGTTTTCACAACCGATGCTCATTGGCGACAGCACAGATCCCTCCACGCCGGCAGCATCCTTCCGGAACAGGCCGGTATGGCAGCGGCTGCACCATGCCGGCCAGCGGCAGGGCGGAAGTGGCGGCGGACCACACGGTTGGGTCCCTTGGTACCGCATCCTGGCGCGATGGTCATTCCTGGGAGCCCTCGACCACCATGACCAGCGTTGGCAGAATGAAAAGAATGAACAGGCCCGACAGGATGAGGCCTCCCAGCATGCTGACAATGAACGGCACGATGAAGAGCAGGTCATCCCTGCGTTCATAGAGCAGCGGCGACAAACCGGCCACGGTAGTGAGACTCGTGAGAAAGATCGCCCGGAAGCGATGACGCGTGGCGGCCGCAGCCGCGGCGATGGCCGGCAGCATCGGGTTCTCGCGCCGGATCGTGTTGTAGCGGTCCAGCAACACCAGCGCATCGTTGACCACCACCCCGAAGACCGCGATCACGCCGAAGAGGGACATGACATCGAAATCCCAGCCCAGGATCCAGTGGGCGAGGACCGCACCGGAGAACGAAATCGGGAAGCCGGCCACGGCCACCAGCGGTTTCCAGTAGCTCCGCAGGAAAGCTGCCATGAGCGCGTACATGGCAATGAGCACGATCGGCATCAGCAGTGCCAGGGTCCGGAACATGGCCTGCTCGTCGCGCACCTCGGCCGCCCGTTCAATGCGCAGGTCGGGATACTGTTCCCACAAGGCCGGCAGAAAGTCCTCGTCAATGGTCCGCCGTGCCTGATTCGGGGTCACCACAGCCGTATCGGCAAAGGCGGTCACCAAGACGGCCCGGGTGCCGTTGATGCGCGTGCGGATGGCTGGCTCGCGGCTCTCGTGCACATGGGCCACGGAGGACAGCGGTATTTCCGCGCCGCCCCGGCCCCGGATCCGTTCCCCGTCCAGTTCCTGCAGACTCGTCCGCCGCTCGGAGGGGTATCGCACCATGACCTTGATTTCCTCGTCGCCCCGTTGAATGCGCTGAACCTCCACACCATGGAATTTGGCGCGCAACTGGCGGCCGATGGCAGCCGGCGTGAGTCCGGCGGCGAGACCGACGGGCGTAAGTTCAATCTGAAAATGCCGTTTGCCCGGGGAAAGGTTGTCGGAGATCTCGACGATGCCGGGCATGTCCGCCATGAAGGACCGCATCTCCGCCGAGGCCTGTTCCAGCACGGTTGCGTCCTCGTGCATCAGGGCATACGCGACGTTCGGACTCTGACGGATCGTTTCACTCCAGAAATCAATCCTCTCCAAGCGTGCGTCCGAGCCCAGGTTCTGCCGCCAGGCCCTCGCGATTTCCCAAGGCATCGAGCGGCGCAGGGGCTCCTCGTTGAGATGCGCGCGCACCGCGGCCAAGTGGCTGCCGGTGGGACCCTCGAGGCCTACCAGAGGTCTCTGGGCCAAGTGTCCAACGAAAACGCTGACGGAGCGTATGGAATCCCCCGGCAACTGTTCGTTGACGGCATGGACCGCAGCGGCAGCCTTCTCGGCGGCCGCCAGCGTCGCGGCAAAGGGTGTGCCCACGGGCATTTGCAGATCCACACCGACAGAATCCGAAGCTTGACTGGTGAAGATGATGACGCGCACCGCCTCGAAGCGGATCAACAGCAGGGGGATTGCCATCACTACGACACCGACGGCAAGCGTCACGCGGATGTTCCGCACAGCCCACGAGACCGCCGGCACCACCGTCCGGTCCCGAACCTCCTCGATCCAGGCACAGGTCCGCGCCTGGATGGTGCTCAGCGGCCACAGGCTCCACCGCCCGGCATGTCCAAGATGCGCCGGCAGGATGAAGACCGCTTCAATCAGGGACACCACCAGCACAAAGAACGCCACCAGGGGAAAGGCGCTGACAAACTGGTACCTGGGGTGGGTCACGAAAAAAAAGGGGATGAAGGCCAGAACCGTGGTCGCGGCGGCGACTGTGATTGGGTTCACCACGGCCTTGACGCCCGCGACGGACGCCGCCAAGGGCCCCAGCCCGCGTTCGCGTTCCGCCGCGATGCCCTCGCCCACCACCAGCGCATCGTCCACCACCAGGCCGATCATCACGAACAGCGCCGTCAGGGTGGCCAAGTTCATGGTCAGGTTCGCCGGCCCGAAGAAAATCAGGGCCCCAACGAAGGCGAACGGAATGCCGATCGCCATCCACACCGCGGCGCGCAGGTCAAAGACCAGCACCAGCACGAGGAAGACCAGGATCACGCCGACAATGCCGTTTTGGGTGAGCCGTGCAAACCGTGCCCGCATGATCTTGGATGTGTCGTTCCAAATGGACACCGTTACATCCCGAGGCACCTGATAACCGGCCAGCCAGTCCCGGATTTCATTGGCAATCCCAATGACGGATTGGCCCTGCGTGAGCGCAATCCGCACAAGGACCGCGGGCACACCGTCCACGCGGCTGACAACTTCCTCGTCCACGAACGCATCGCGGATGTCCGCCACTTCCCCAAGGGTCACATGCGTGCCGTCCGGGCGCGTGATCAGGGAAATCCCCGCGAATTCCGGGCCTGCCGTGCGCTTGGCGATCGTGTGCAGCACCACGCCGCCGGCCTCGGTCTGCAGTTCGCCGAACGTCAGGTTGAGGGAAGCCCGCCGCACCGTGTTGGCGACTTCCTGAAGTGACAGATCATGACGACGCAGTGCCTCTTCATTCAGTTCGATGGCGATCTCGCGATCCCGCGTGCCGAACAATTCCACGCGCGAGGTGCCAGGCAGCTGCAGCAGTTCGAGGCGCACCTCCTCGGCCGCGCGCCGCAGGCCATCCTCGTTCAGCACGTCCGATGCCACGGCCAGTGTCATCACTTCCCAGTTCAGCTGCTGCAGTTGCACATCCGGCAGTTCCGCGTTCAGGGGAGGAAAGTTCTCGAGGCCGTCCACCGCCTGCTTGACATCGTCCAGGACCTGGTCGGCATTCGCGAACGGGGTCATTTCAATGTCGATCCTGCCCACACCCTCCATCGCGGTGGCCACAACCCGATCAACCCCCTGGAAACCGATGACGCTTTCCTCCACCCGACGAACGATGTCCTCCTCCACTTCCTGCGGCGACGAACCGGGAGCGTGCACCGTGACCATGACCGTGCGCAGATCGATTTCGGGCAAGTTCTCGACCACGATTCGGGATCCCGACACGACACCGGCCACCAGAAAAAACACCATGAGGAGGTTGGCGGCGACCGGATTCCCCGCGAAGTAGGCAATCCACCCCGCACCCGGGGCGGATTGCGCCTGTTCGTGGCTTCCGCCTGTGGTTGCGTTCATTTTTCGCCCATCGTCAGTGGGCCATTAGCCGGACTTTGTACAACTTGACATCGGAACAGGGGAGGAGAAGCGAGTTGGCACAATGGACCCAATCACGACAAAAGACTCGCCATGTCCATGTGATCTCCTCCTGCTCCGACCGGCGGCCATCCGGTTCCGGTCATGGGTGCCGCGAAGGTGGGCGGGCGACCGGGACCGCATCCAATCGGACCCTATGTACTGTAATGTTATGTCATGGCAACCAACTTCTCAATCACATAACATTTTGCACGAAGAAGCGGGGCACACCGACAGATGTCATTCCGACCGGATGGACGTCTCAAATCGGGGCAGGCCGAGTGATGGCAACCCATCGAAAGTCGAGACGCTCACGGCTCCGGCCCGTGTGCAGGCGCAGACTTCCCGTTGTTCGGAATCCAGTTGCCGCGCAGGCCCGTCCGACCTGCCGGGGGAGTTCCTGAGCAAACCCACGACAACACCCATCCTGCAGGTAGATACCTCAACCCATTTGGAAATGCGATTACCCTGGGAGAACCGGATGCTGCTATGATTCAGCAGCCCCGTCGGCGATAGTATTGCCGACTTGACGCTCCGTCAACCGACGGGGCGTTTTTTTGGGCCACTCTGATGCCCCGTATCTGGATTGCATCTGGCCGTGGTCAAGTCCTTGGGGTGCAGATGAAGCCTCGGGTCAGACCTGTCCATGTCCAGAAGATGGAGACGGGAGCATTCTGCTTCCTGAATCCGATCATGGCTACCGTGACCTGACGCACGCGAACCGGGTTGCTGGATGAAAGGGATCGCCGATGGCGAGATCGGGTCAATATCAACGAGATTGAAACAGTGCCAACTGTGCCTCCGACTTATGACAGGTTGACATTGCGACGTACAATGGTCTACGGGGTGCACTTAACTATCCGGTGTTCTTCGTAGTACTGGATCCCCGGCCCTCCGCTTGCGCGGAGGGCTTTCATTGCCATGCATTGGGGCGGGTCAACCGCCGACCTTGGACCGTGACGAGGTCGGGTAACTGGCTGTCCCGAAGGTGCGACAGCTCCAATTGCACCCGACGGTGCACCGGAATGCGGCGCAGCCCTTCTGCCGCATCTTGACCGGATCGGTGAAACGGATTGACAAGGATGACCCTGACACCAAACTCGTGGATCACCTCCAGAGGGTAGGCCAAATCCGAGTCATTGGTAACCACGAGGACGGTGCGGCATGGGTCCCCAGAGAGTATTGCCTTTATACGAGCCGTGTAGAACCGAGTGTGAACAACGGTGAAGTCAGGGACCAGGTTGGCCATCAGCAATGACACATCCAGGCATTTGCAGCCAGCGCAGAGACACCACCGAATGGCACACCATCATGAACAAACTCTCCATGACCGAAAGGTCATAGCCCCAAACAAAAGCGGGGGCCCATGGGCCCCCGCTCTGCACTTCCGTGCCAACCGACTGTTACATCGGGTACGGTCTACTGATCAGCCAGGATCTCATTGGCCTCAGCCGTCAGCTCCGCCAGGATCGATGCTACATCGGCGCCGTCCGCAATGGCCGCCATCACTTCCTGCACCCGATCGCGCACGAAGTCGTAGCCGGGCACCGGCGGTTCCGTGGTGCCGTAGGGCAGCAGCTCAAAGGCAGTCTTGTAGGCCGGATTCTCCTCGAAGTACTCGGCCAGGCCGTCCGCCACGCTCTGGCGCACCGGGAAGTAGTTGCTGGCGCGCGCCCACTTGGCCTGGGACTCGGGCGAGGTGTAGTACTTGATGAAAATCCAAGTGGCCAGTTCGCGCTCGGGCGTGGACCGTCCCATGCTCACGCTGGCGCCGTAGACGTTCATCACCGGATCCTCCGTGCGCCGCGGCAGCGGAGCCACGGACCAGTCGAAGGCGGCCGCATCATTCACGCCGGCCGCCACGAAGGGCAGGCCGGAACTCGAGTCGATGAAGAACAGGAGCTTGCCGTTGGCGAACGAGATCTGATCGCCGAAGCGCTCCGTGATCGTGCTCGCGCAACCCTGGTCGAACAGACCCTGAATCATGTTCATGGCCTCGATCGTGGCCGGATCGTCGTACGTGTAGGCCACGCTGTCGTAGTCGAAGATGTTGCCGCCGAAGGCGAACGTCAGGCTGGCGATGGTGGAGGCGTCGAACCCGAACTGGTAGCCCAGGCTGCCCTCGTCGCCGATGGCACCGCTGAATCCCTCATCCACCGCCCGGCAGGCCATCTCAACGAACGCCTCGGGCGTCGTCGGCGGGGCGTCGTAGCCCAGTTCGGCCAGCCAGTCGATGTTGTAGTAGAGCACCTCCATCGAGCGGTTGGGCGGGAAGCCCAGCCGCGCATTGTCGAACGACGGGAAGATGTCGGCGTTGTAGAAGCCGGGGAAGAAGTCCGCCTGCTCCTCCTCGGACAGGCCCCACTTGGGATCCGACACGAGACTGTTCATGTCCACCAGGCCGTCGCCCAGCTGGTAGGTGGCGGACTGGTTCTGGTAGGCCACCACCAGGTTCGGCACGTCTTCCGTGCCCACCACGTTCAGCATCTTGCTGAAGATGTCGCCATAGCCACCCTGATTGGAGCCTTCGACGGTAATCCCGTATTCGTTGTTGGCGTTGAAGTCCGCAATGATTTCCTGCAGCGCTTCCTCGCGCGAGCCGGAGTGCTGGTACCAGAACGTCACGGTCTGGCCCGACGGGTCCACATCGGCCCACATGGACATGTCGTCCATGTCCTGGTCGGACATGTCCTCTGACATTTCCTCCGCGGCCGGAGCGGCCGGAACACTGGTCACGGCGCAGCCGGACAGAACAACAAGCAAACAGAGGAGCAGGGCGCTCCAAGCCAGTAATCGAGCCTTCATGGTGTGGATCTCCTTGGATTCACTGCGAGGCTGAAAAAAACGAACTGAGTTGGGCAAACAAGCGAACAAGAACAAGGCTTCCGCCGGGCCGGCATGGCTAGCCCTTGAGACCCGTCAGCGCAATCCCTTCGGTGTATTGCTTCTGGGTCAGGAAGTACAGAATCAGGATGGGCACGATCGTAATCATCGACCCCGCCATCATCAGGTGCATGAGGGACCCCGCCTCCTCGGCGAACCGGTAGAGGCCGACCATGATCGGCCGCCAGGTCTCGGTCGTGGTCACCAGCAGGGGCCACAGGAACTCGTTCCAGGCCCCGATGAAGACGAACACCGTCACCGTGAAGATGGCCGGCTTGGACAGGGGCAGCACGACCCGGACCAGGAAGAGGTTGTGGCCGGACCCGTCGATGCGGGCGGCATCCCACAGCTCCCAGGGAATCTGGGCGAAGAACTGCCGCAGCAGGAAGATGCTGAACACCGACGCCATGCCGGGCACGGTGATGCCCTGCAGGGTGTTGAGCCAGGACCCGCCGGGCAGGGGAATGAAGGGCACCCGGTTCGCCACCACCAGGAAATTCGGAATCATGGTGACCATGCCCTGAATCATCAGGGTGCTGAGCATGATCGAGAAAATCAGGCCCCGGCCCTTGAACTCGATGCGGGCGAAGGCGTAGCCGGCCAGGATGGAGGTGAAAAGCTGGCCGGCCAGGATGGCCGCCGCAATCACCGCGCTGTTGAGGAAGTACCGGGCAAAGTTTGCGTCCTGCCAGGCCTGCACATAGTTCTCGAAGCGGGGCACGGAGGGCAGCAGCTGCCGGGAGACCGTTTCACCCAGGGTCATCAGGGAGGCGGACACCATCCAGGCAAACGGGATCAAGGAGATGATCCCGCCCAGCAGCAGCACGCCGTACAGCACCAGGCGCCCCAGGCGATAGCGCACGGCCCTGCCCCTGCGCGCGCGGGCGCGGGGCCGTGCCGAGGAGAGGCCGAGCGGCTTGACGATTTGGGTGTCAGCCATAGAACACCCGTTCCCCCAGGACCTTCGACTGCACGAAGGTCATGTACAGGATGACGACCAGCAGCAGGACGGCCTGCGCCGAGGCGTAGCCGAACTGGTTGGCCTTGTTGAAGGTGTTGAAGATGTTGATGCTGACCGTGGTGACGGTGCCCAGGGCGGAGGGCTCCATCATCACGAAGATGTGGTTGAAGGCCTTGAAGGTCCCGATGAAGCCAATCACGGACAGGTAGAAGGTCACCGGCGACAGCAGCGGAAAGGTGATCCAGCGCAGCTGCTGGATGTGGGAAGCCCCGTCAATCTCGGCCGCCTCGTACAGGGTCGGGTCGATGCTGCCCAGGCCGGCCAGGAAGATGACGGTGTTGTAGCCGACATAGGTCCAGATGCCGAAGAGCACAATCGAGACCAGGGCCAGGCTGGGACCCGCCACAAAGCCGCCGAGCTCGGTGCCGAACAGCAGGTTGAGCAGGCGCTCGGATTCGAACAGCCACTCCTGGGCCGGCAGGCCGAGGGCCTGCATGCCCCGGTTGGCGATGGACAGTTCCCGGGGACTGAAGATGTTGCGGAAGATGAGCGCCGTTGCGATGACGGGCGTGATGTAGGGCAGGAAGAAGATCATGCGGAAGAACTCCTGCCCGCGGATCTTCTGGAACAGGATGTAGGCCAGGCACAGCGCGATCAGCAACTGGACGGGGATCGAGCCGAACGCGAAGTAGAAGGTGATGGGGATGGCATTCAGGAAGCGGTCGTCGCCGGCGCTTAGCATGCCGACCCAGCCCGTGGGAATCAGCCACAGGCTGGCGGCCACAACAACCAGGCTGGCGATGCGGGCCACGCGATACCCCGGATTGCGGTTCGAGCCGGGCCGCGTCCACAGGTACCATGCTCCGAGGAGGCCGAGGAACCCGCCAGCGAACAGGAGTGCGGACCACGGATCGCCGATGGCCTTGAGGTAGTTCTCGACGCCGACGTAGCCCCGGTCCACCACGCGCCAGCGGCGCGTGCTCATGTACAGGGCGTAGCCGACCGGAAACAGGCCGAAGCAGAAGATCAGGATGCTGGCCGGCAGGATGTAGAGGTAGCCCGTCAGCTGCGACTGCCAAGCCTTCAGGGAACCCGCGGCGCGGCCGCCCGGCTGTCCGACTCCCTGCAGTGATGCCGCGGCCATCGCCCGACGCTCCGTGCCCGCCCCGCCGACCGGGGGGCTTCAGGCCAATTTCGATGTGGCGCGGAGGGGTTGCCCGCGCCTCCAATCCGAGGGCAAGTATACAATGGCGGACCGGGCCGGGACCCGCCCGCGCCACCGAAATTAGTATGCAATTCCTTATGGAGCCGCGGATGCTGCAGCCGTCCCCTTCCCTCTGGTTCGAGGACTTCGCCGTGGGCGATGCGGTGGAAAGTCTGGGCCGCACCGTGACCGAGGCCGACGTGGTGAACTTCGCCGCCCTCTCGGGCGACTGGAACCTGATTCACACCGATGCCGAATACGCGCGGGAGCAGATGTACGGTCAGCGGGTGGTGCACGGCCTGCTAGTGCTCTCCATCAGCTCCGGCCAGATGGTGCGCCTGGGGTTCCTGAACGACACCACTATCGCCTTCATGGGCCTGGACTGGCAGTTCCGGAGGCCGGTCTTCATCAACGACACCATCCGCACGCGCCTGACCGTAAGCGAGTTGCGCGCCATGAAGCGCCTGGGCGGCGGCAAGATCACCTTCAAGGTGGAGGTGATCAACCAGGAAGGCAAGCAGTGCCAGCGGGGCAGCTGGGAACTGCTCTGCAAGTCGCGGGCCGCGCAGGCAGACTGAACCGAATCCCGGCAGTCTCCCGCGCCGGCCGGGCCGGCAGCCTGGGTGTTGTCGTTAAACCGCGGCGACGCCCGGCACTTCCGCCGCGGCCTGTTCTTCCGCCCGTGCGTAGACCTCGGGCCTTCGCGTGGCTAGGACCGGCACCGCCTGCCTGATGCCGTCCACCGACCCCAGGTCGCATTCCACCGTGTACACGCCGGGCGCGGTGCCGGCGTCGACCAACACTTCGCCCCAGGGATCCACAACGGCACTGTGGCCGCAGAACCGGATGTTGTCGAACTCGCCCACGCCGTTGCAGGCGACCATGTAGGTCTGGTTCTCGATGGCGCGGCTGCGCACCAGGGCCTGCCAGTGGGAGCGGCGCAGGTCCGGCCACTGGGCCGACATAATCTGCAGGCGGCAACCCTGGCGCGTGTAAATCTGAAACAGTTCCGGGAACCGCAGGTCGTAGCAGATGGCCAGGCCGGCTTCGTGTCCGTCGAGGGCCACGGTTGACAGGGCATCCCCCGCCGCCAGAAACTCCTCCTCCTGCAGCATGGGCACGAGATGCACCTTGCGGTAGGAGGACAGCAGCCGTCCCTCGCGGTCGTAGACGACCATGGTGTTGTAGATCCCGTCGTCCGCCCGTTCGAGCAGCGAACCGGCCACGGTCAGGTTCATGTCCCGGGCCAGCGCCGCGAAGCGGCCGAAGGTGTTGTCGGGGGTCGGCTCGGAGACCAGCGGATCGGCGAACTCCTCCACCCGGTCCAGCGCGTAGGAGGAGGCCCACAGTTCCGGAAGCACCGCCAGGTCCGCCTTGTCGTGGGCCGCCATCTCCAGGTAGCTGCGGGCCGTCAGGAAGTTGTACTCCGGATCGGCAATCCGGCAGTCCATTTGCAGGAGGGAAACTTTCAGGATGCTCATGCTTCTTCTGGGGCTTGTACGAAAGGGTTAACAGCGGGTACCGTGTCCGGCAGGTGCCTGCCGCCCGAAGGGGTTGCCCTCCGAATGGTCACCTCCGAATGGTCAAGGAGCCAGAAAGGTTCCCGGCAGGATGGAGGTCCAGGCTACAACACGTCCAGAATGGATTCCCACGCATCCGGTGTCCGGCCGGCCTCCATGATCCGGGAGAGCATGTCGTCCGGGATGCCATCCGCGGACCACGTTGCCACAAGGCGCGCACGGTCTGCATTGCTCAGGTCGGGCAGGAACGCATCCAAGGCTTGGATGAGGATTTGCATCTGGCCTTCTTGGATTCCCGCCAGCTTAACCGCCAGCTTGAGGTCGCTTTCGCGGTCCCGCCAGCGCTCGACGGCGGGATCCCACCACTGGAAGCGAGGCGGCGAGCGGTCCTCTTCCGGCACCCCTTGCTGTGCCTCTTCGCGTTCCCGTGCATCCGGCATGATGCGCACGCGTGTGTTGAACACCGCACTCCGGTACTCGTCGGCTACGGGAACCTGCCGGTAGCTGCCACCCTCCAGCCGGTACATCAGGAGCGCCCGGGGCGAACCCGACCTGCGCTTGCCGCCCAAGTCGTACACCAGGTACTCCGAGACCCCCGCCGCGGCATACAGGTGCTTCTTGTAGTTGAGATCCCGTTCAGCCGAGCCCTCGGACACCACTTCCAGCACCAGCGGCGGGACGGGAGCGCCCAGGTCGAGACGCAGCACGCCATCGAGCATGAACCGTTCCCGCTCCGATGGCGACATGACGGCCCGCACCAACATGTCCGGACGCACGCCTTTCCGGACGGGGTGGCTTTGGCGGGTGGCCTGGTTGGCATGCTCGATGGTCTCGGGACGGAAGCGGACCAGCCTCTCGTAGTCCCCCTCCAGGCCCGTGCCGGCGAGCATGTCGGTGGACGTGTCGGCCCCGCGTTCCTGGACTTTCCGCGCCCGTTTTTCCAGAGGACTCACTACCCCATCCGCATCAAATTCAACGAAGTGAACCCCATCGGCGTCGTAGTCGGGGTCGGTGGTGGATTCCTGGTCGTATTCATGGGCGGGGTCGTAGATGAACTCGGGATCGAAGTGGCACAGCGTCTCCAGTTCGCGTTGCCATTCCGCAAGGTGCTCCCGTCGCCAAGCGGCCCGCGCCCGGCGAGCTTCCCGCGTCATGCTCGGATCGGCAATGTCAATCGTGGGGACCGTGTCCCCGCCCTGGGCACTCGCCACGGCAGGCGGCCGTTCCCGCACCGCAACCCCAGCCATGTTCATCCTTCCACTGGTTCTCCGTTCGTCCCCATTCTACTCGGGGAGGGCTGCCGACACCGATGGGGACGCCGGGGCTGACACCGGACCCCGTGCCCGCTGTCAACCATGCGGCACAGGCTCCCTTTTCGCTTGGGTTCAGTCGGACTCGTGCAGCACGATCACGGCCGAGCCGGGCAAGGGGCCTTCCCGCTCGTGCAGGACATCGGGCGTGCTGCGATAGGTCGTTTCCGAGGCGTCCTCGTCCTCCTCCACTGCCGGCTGGGTCGAGAAGCGGAACATGAAGGGGAACAGATAGGCGCTCACCACGATGCCGAACCCCGCCAGCACCAGCACGGCCGGCCACCAGTCCTGCCAGTACGGCAGCCACCGGGCCTGGGTCTGCATGTAGGCAAACACGGCGAACAACCCCATGATGAAGCCGGGGATTGGAGCCCACCAGAAATGGGTCTTGTCGCCCAGCAGGAAGAGCAGGACGAAGACCAGGCCCAGGCCACCGAACAGAACGGCGCCGAGGGTTTCGATCGACTCCAGGAAACTGCTGCCATAGAGCGTGAGACCCAGCACGACCATGAGGCCGCCCATGACCAGACCCCACCACCTTTCGCTGGAATCGATGACGTAGGCCAGGAGGAAGCTCAGGGCCATGCCCCACACCAGGATGGCGGCCGACAGGCGCGGCTCGAAACTGTCCGTGGTCGTCAGGTACAGCATCGCCGCCAGCGAAATGCAGGTGAAGGTCGGGATCAACTGCCACCAGTTGGACCGGTGGCGCACAAAAAACCAGGCGAAACCCAGGCCCCCCGCCAGCAGCAGGGCGGACAACAGGTACTGCAGGTTGGGCGTGGCGAACTTCAGCATCTCCTGGTTGATCAGGAGCAGCAGAATGCCGCTGGCCGCCAAGGATCCGGACAGGAGCAGGACCGTCAGGCGCGAATGCTTCGGTAACATGACCATCAAGGAATTAAGGCGCGTGGCCGCAAAACGGAGTATACATCCGGGCACAGGCCGATTTGCTGTCCTCCGGCCAGTCAACGGAAGCCCCCTGCCACATGACGACAAAACTGTACAGCGAGGATCCCAACGCCCTGGCGGCGGTGCGTCGGGTCCTGGCCGCACAGGACTGTTTCGCCATGCCCACCGATACGGTCTACGGCCTCTGCGCGGATCCGCGCCGCAACGCTTCCGTCCAATCCCTGTTCGCGGCCAAGGGCCGCCCCGAATCCAAGGCCATTCCGGTGCTGTTGGGCTCGCTTGCTCAACTGCCCGAGATCGCGGCCGTGCCCTTGCCGCCGCTGACCGAGCACTTGGCCGAACACTTCTGGCCGGGTCCCCTGACCTTAATCCTGGATGCGCGGGCAGGCCTGCCGGATGCCCTGCTGGCAGGCGGCACAACCGTAGCCGTGCGGGTGGTGGCCAACCCGGTCTTTCGCAGGATCGCACTGGCCACGGGGCCACTGGCCACGACCAGTGCCAATCGTTCCGGCGGCCGGGACTGCCAGACCGCGGACCAGGTAATGACCCAGTTGGCGGGACGGATTCCCCTGGTGCTGGACGGGGGCGCCTCGCCGGATACGCGCCCCAGCACCATCGTCAGGCCGGAAGGAGAGGGAATCCACATCCTGCGCACGGGCTCCCTCGAGCCGGCCGTGCGCCGGTTTGCGGAACAGTGCGGTGCGTCCGTGCTATGAACGGGTCCGTGGTCGGCGTGGACGCCTCGCGCAGCACGGCCGACCAGCCAACCGGCACCGAGAACTATGCCCGGGAAATCCTGCGGCACCTGCTCCGGTTGCCGGAAGCCGCGGACATTGAGTGGCGGCTGTATTTCAGGGCCGGTGCCGATACGCTGCCGACGGAACTGACGGACCGGTCCAATGTCGTCCCGGTGCCTCTCCCCAGCCGCAGGATGTGGACCCATCGCTCCCTGGGGCCCGAGGTGCGGCGCCGCCGACCCGACATTCTCTTCGTGCCTGCCCATGTCCTGCCGTTCGCCTGGACACGCCGGAACATGCCGGCCTTGGTCATGACCATTCACGACCTTGGCTACCGCCACTTTCCCGAGGCCCATCCCCGGCGGCAACGCACCTACCTGAACCTGACCACGCGCTGGGCCGCGGCCCGGGCCGCACACCTGATCTGCGACAGCGAGGCCACCCGGCAGGACCTGATCCGGTTCCATCGGACCGATCCTGGCCGGCTCCACACCGTGCACTTGGGCTGGACCCCGCCGTCGGATCCGAAACCGGGATGCGATCCCGGCGCCGTCCTGGCGAGGTTCGGACTGCGGAGGCCCTTCGCCCTGTTCGTCAGCACACTGCAGCCGCGCAAGAATGCGGAACGCCTGATCCACGCCTACGGCCGCCTGCACGCCCGGGAGGATCCGGGATGGGACCTGGTTCTGGCCGGCCGCATCGGCTGGCTGGCCGAACCCATCCTGGCCGCGGCCCGTTCCTCGCCGGCTGCCGAGGCCATTCACATCCCTGGTTATGTCGATGAAAAGGATGTGGCGGTCCTGCGACGACAGGCGAGGTTCTTTTGCTATCCTTCGCTGCACGAGGGCTTTGGCCTGCCGATCCTGGAGGCCCAGTCCCAAGGAGTGCCCGTCTTGACGTCCAACCGTTCCTCCCTGCCCGAAGTCGCCGGCGACGCGGCCCTGCTGGTCGATCCCGAGAACGTGGATGAAATCGCACAGGCCATGCTGCGCCTGAGCCGCGATGAGGAGCTGAGGGCCGAACTCGTGGCGAAGGGCCACGAAAACGTAAAGCGCTTCTCCTGGGAAAAAGCCGCCCGCGAGACCTTGGCGGTTCTGAAGCGTGCCATGAACGAGGCCCCATGAATTCCGGCCGGCCGGAGCGGCCGGCCCCCATCGACATCCTCGGCGTACCGGTCCATCCGGTGGACTATGCCGGGACGCTGGCATTGCTGACGGCCTGGTTGGACGCGGAGGGTCCGGATGCCGACGGCCCGACGCGGCAGATCTGCACGGTCAATCCCGAATTCATCGTCGAGGCGCGGCGCAACCGCCGGTTTCGCCAGGTACTGAACGAGGCCTGGCTCAACGTGCCGGACGGCGTGGGCGTACTCCAGGCCCTGAACCTGCATGGCGGCAGCCTGACCGAACGCGTCACCGGAACCGACCTTATTCCCCGGCTGGCGGAGCTGTGTGCCGCGCGGGGCTGGCGGATGTTTCTCCTGGGAGCCGCCCCCGGCGTGGCCATGGCCGCGGCGGATGTGCTGGTGCAACGGTTTCCAGGTCTTGAAGTATGCGGAACCTGGTCCGGATCCCCCGCCGACAACGACTGGCCCGTTATTCATCGGCTGCTGGCCGACACGCAACCACACGTGCTGCTGGTGGCGTTCGGGCATCCCCGTCAGGATTTGTGGATACACAGCCACCGCGGCGACCTGCACAGTCGGGTGGCAATCGGCGTGGGGGGCGCCTTCGATTTCATGGCCGGCAAGGTGCCGCGGGCACCCGGGTGGATGCGGGACCGCGGACTGGAATGGCTCTACCGCCTGCTCAGGCAACCAGCCCGGTGGCGGCGTATGTTGAACCTGCCCGTTTTCGTCCTCCTGGTTGTGCAAGAATGGCTGGCCGCAAAGGCCGCGCCGCAATAACGGAATTGCTGTCAGGCATCCCCCGGACGCGGCGGCACCGTGTCGGCCGCAAGCGCCAACAGGTGAAAGAAGCCGAACGCGGGAATGCGCCAGCCATCCTATATTGACAGCCAAGCTTGCAACCGCCGCGAACCGTGGGGGCATTTGGTCATCGAAATACCGGCGTGTCGGTGTCCGGAAAGCATATTTGGTGTAGATTTGACATAGAACGAAGTGTCAGTGATCAATTTCGATGACAAGCCAAAACGCCGCCTATCCTCCCAGGCCCACTGTTGATCGGGCCGTCCTGCCACCCGGGCCGCCGGAGTGGCCCGTGGTGGGCCAGGCCTTCCAGTACCTGTTCAACCTGTTGCCCTTCATACATGGTGCCGCCACGTACGGCGATCTGGTCACTTTGTCGGTGAAACCGGCGCTGGTGTACCTCGTCAACCATCCGGACCTCGTGCAGGAGGTTTTTGTCACCAATCATCGGCGCGTGGGCCGGGGCCGCACCACCGAGACCCTCCAGTACCTGCTGGGCTACGGGTTGGTCACATCCGACGGCCCGTTGCACCTGCGCCAGCGCCGCCTGATGCAGCCCCAGTTCCACCACCGGCGCATCGCCGGATATGCCAAGACGATGACCGAATTCTCCCGCCGGTACATGAAGGGATGGGAAGACAAGGCGCGGATTGACCTGGCAGGGGAAATGAGCAACCTGACCCTCCAGATCGTCGTCAAGACACTGTTCGGCCTGGAGCTGCCCGACACGGTGCGCCGCATCGGCGCGGCCTTCGAACTGGCGAACGACTACATCAAGGTCCGGGACAACCAGCCACCGGCTTTGCGCAGCCTGTTCCACCGGCTGCCCCTGCCCTTCACCCGGCGTTTCCGACGCGGCCTGGAGTACCTGGACCAGACGGTGTACGGTCTCATCGAGGAACGTCGGAAACACGGTCTGGAGAGTGAGGACCTGCTCTCGCTCTTGCTCAATGTGAGGGATGAAGAGGCGAGCCACCCGTCGGAGGCGGTGATGACCGACCAACAGGTGCGGGACGAGGCCATCACCCTGTTCGCCGCCGGCCACGAGACTACGGCGATGGCACTGACCTGGACCTGGTACCTGCTGGCCGCCCATCCCGAAGTCCAGGCGCGGTTTCACACCGAACTGGATGACATCCTGGGCGGTCGTACCCCGACGCCGGAGGACTTGCCCAATCTGACTTTCACCGGACGGATCCTCACCGAGTCGATGCGCCTGTACCCGCCAATCTGGTCCACCGGGCGCATGACCTTCGAGCCGATCACGCTGAGCGACTACGAAATCCCGGCCGGAGCGTTCCTGATTGCCCCGCCCCTAATCATCCACCGGGATCCCCGCTGGTTCGACGATCCGCTGGCGTTTCACCCCGACCGCTGGACGGCGGAGTTCAAGGAACAGCTGCCCCGGTTCGCCTACTATCCCTTTGGCGGGGGACCGCGCGTCTGCATTGGGGACGGGTTCGCGTGGATGGAGGCGATGCTAATACTGGCCACCTTGGGACAGAAATGGGCAATGCGCCACGACCCCGACCACCGGATTGAGCTGCTGCCCCTGGTTTCCCTGCGGCCCAAGGGCGGCATGCCCATGTTCCTGGAACAACGCCGCTGAAGCCAAGGTGGGGCTGTCAGTCTTGGTCCACCTGATTGTCAGGGAGCGGCTGGCCGGAAAACCCACGAAGCATCCGGGGACTGTCCCCGGTGCTTCCTTGCGGGACAAGATCGTCGGTTCCGATGCCGTACGCATGGCTGCAACGGCCCGGTGAAGATCAGGTCTTCAGACGATCCCGTAGGGCCTGCTGCAGTTCCTCGGGGTTCGTGCCGTACCGAAGCCTGAGATCGAAAACGATGTTCGGGTCCAGACGCGCGCGAAGTTCGTCGTCGTCGAGCAGGACCCGGAGCTCGTCCGCAAACTCCCTGCCGACCGCCGGCAGCAGAAGTTCGCACAGCATGTCAACTTCCTTGGCGCGGGCACCTTCCTGCCGCCCTTCCTCCTTCACCGCAACGTAGCCGCGCTGGTATGCCTCTGCCGCCATGGTCAAGTCCTCCGGCATGGTGATCGTATCTCGGTCAATGCGCGGAGCGTCCGAAACCCCACTTGCCCATTCCGTGCGCATCAAGTCCATCCGGCAGAGATGGCAGGGCAACCCCATTCGAAAAGACGGGTGGGGTTCGGAACACCTTGGCCCCCAAGTCAGGCTTGGCCCAGACAGTCCCGTAGGGCCTGCCGCAGTTCCTCAGGGTTCGTGTCGTACCGGAGCCTGAGATCGAAAACGATGTTCAGATCCAGACGCGCGCGAAGTTCGTCGTCGTTGAGCAAGGCCCGGAGCTCGTCCGCAAACTCCCTGCCGACCGTCGGCAGCAGGAGTTCGCACAGCATGTCAACTTCCTTGTCGCGGGAACCTTTCTGCAAGCCCTCCTGCAGACCTTCCAGTCGGCCCTCCTCCTTCACCGCAACGTAACCGCGCTGGTATGCCTCTGCCGCTTCCTGCAGACCTTCCTGCCGGCCTTCCTCCTTCACCGCAACGTAGCCGCGCTGGTATGCCTCTGCCGCCATGGTCAAATCCTCCGGCGTGGTAATCGTGTCCCAGTCCAATTGTATGGCATCGAATATCTGCCTGTCCCGGTCGCTCTGCCCGGACCATCCGCGCATCGTCAACTTCATGAACTCCACCAAGGCGCGCGCCGTACGCGGGTTCTTCAGGGCCCTGACACCCTCCGGGAATCCACTCGTCAGATAATCCCCGGGGTAACGGGCCCGTTCCGCCCGCACGATCAGGTCCAGTTCCCGCGGCAAGCCCCAATTGCTGAAATCATCATGGAGCACATCCATGTAGATGTACGGGAACAGGGGACCTGGCACGGAGACGTGCCCACGCGTCAGCTCGGACAGACTCGGCGGGGTCCAAGGCGTTACCCCCGTGTAGACCAGGAACAGACATGGCAAGGGCGGTGGCCGGCGACGACTGAACCGCTCCTTGCGGTCCAGCGAAACCAGCGTGACGCTGGCATAGGCCAACAGCCGCATCATGATCAGATACTCCCGGCTGGACTGAATCTCACAGGCCAGCAGCATGCCGTCCCCCTGTTGGGTTTGGAAGCGCCAGCACTGGTCCTGTACTGTCTCAAGCAACTGGCCCCACACATCCACATCCCGCACTGTGGGCAGCACTTCTACTGAATCCAGGTCGGGCTCGCCCAGCTCCAGCCGTGTACAGGCAAACCCGACAAAAGCCTCCACAATGCCGTGACTGTCGAACAACATCTTGTATCTGCGATCGGAACGTTGCATTGCACAGACCATCGTCAGCGTTTAAGAGCGAAAACAATAGCACATATCTTTGAATTCAATGGTTTTTGGACACGTTGTGCCGGGCAGGCTCTGTCCAGCACCAAGATGATTGGCAGATACACCGGCAACTTCGACCCTTTTTCGGATGGCCTGACGATGTCGGCTTCCAAATGCGGTGCAGGGTCCTGCAAGTCGGGTACAACCGCGGTTGCACCCGGACCGCCGTTGTTTCAACCGGGTCCTGCGCCTATTCGTCCTTGAAGCCCTGGGCAAAGGCCGTCACGTCCGCCACCGGCTCCCCCAACGGTATCAATACGCCTTCGAAGGCAACCTCGCCGCCCGGCACCAAGGTCCGCTCATCGGGCAGCATGGCCCGTACAGCCGTAACCCGGCGTTGGGCGTCGAAGGCGGTCACCACAACTTCGGGATCCGCTACGACCACTGACCCGAGGTTTACCACCAGACCGGAGACACGGACCGTGCCCGACGGCTGCGGTTCGAACCGCAAATTCCCAACGGACAGCTCGGTCGCGTAGCCGCCGATGTGGGCGGGTTTGATGGAGGCTACCGCCAGCGTCCATCCATGAGCCGTCTGCGACACGTCCCCCAGCCGGAACATGAACGGTGCAGTTCCACCGGGGGGCGTAATGTGGCGCACGGCCAACGCGGTCCGACGCGCCATCTCCGTACCGTCGGCCGCCTGGAGGCGCGCGGCCACGCGGATCTGCTCGACCGGCACGGTGTCCAGGTTCGCCACCTCGCCCATGACCCAGGCGGTATCCAAGCCGTCCACTGCAACCGCCACGCGCCTCAATTCATGCTGTGCGCGTACGGGATTGGCATCCTCCTCTGGAATTCTCCGGACGGGTATTTCCAACCGTTGCCCTATCTGGAGGCCGCGCGGATCACCAATCCCGTTCAGTTCCTGAAGATCCTCGACGGTCACTCCGTACCGGGCTGCGATGCCAATGAGCGTGTCCCCGGCCTCGACCCGATGTTGTTGCGGCATGGGCGTCGGGGTCGGGGTGCCGGGCGGCAACCGGACATCAATGTGGATGATTGGAGTCGGCGTGTAGGTGGGTACCGCCTCGTAGGGCGTTGGTGTCGCGGTCACGGCCGCCGGAGTTGCCGGAACCAAGCCGTTGTCTCCGTCCGGCCGTTCCTGGGTACAGCCGCCGATGCAGGCTGCCAGCAGAAGACACGCGGTCCACAGGCTGGCCGGGAATCGCATTCCACTGTGGTAGTCAGCGGACCTGTCTTTGGAATCCATAACGGAGCTTATGATAGAAACCCCGGTCCCGCAGACGACACTCTGGACCGCGCGGGACACAAGACGAGGCTGCCATGTCCCTGATCGCCGTTCTCTCCGACAGTCACGACAACATCTGGAACCTGGACAAGGCCCTGCAGGCCGTGCGCAGGTCCGGTGCCACCCACCTCCTCCACTGTGGCGACTTCGTCGCCCCCTTCATCATGCAGCAGTTGGCCGAGGGCTTCGACGGCCCCATCCACTGCGTCTATGGCAACAACGACGGCGATCCCCACTCGATCGTCAACATGGCCGGCCGCTGGGATCGGCTGACGGTGCACGGCCAATGGGCCGAACTGGAGATCGACGGCGTGCGCATCGGCATGAACCACTACCCCGAACTCGCGCGGCCGATGGCCCTGTCGGGCCTGTACGACCTGGTTTGCTACGGCCACAACCACCTCCAGAACTGGGAACAGGTGGGCAACTGCCAACTGGCCAATCCTGGCGAGATTATGGGGCGGCTCGGCGCGCCCAGTTGGGGTTTGTTCGACACGGAGAGCCGAACCTGGTCCTTCCGGACACTGGACGAGTAGTCGGACATGTTCGAAATCCGGTTCCTGGGCACGGCCGCCTCCGTGCCCACCCAGCAGCGCAGCCTCAGCAGCGCCGCGGTCCTCTATCGGAACGAGCGGTTCCTGATCGACTGCGGCGAGGGCACCCAGCGCCAAATCCTGCGCAGCGGCATGGGCTTCAAGCGGCTGGACAAGATCCTGCTTACCCACCGCCACCTGGACCACATCCTGGGCCTGGGCGGCCTGTCCAGCACGCTGGGACGCTGGGGTTCGATGGAATCCATGCAGATCATGGGGCATCCGGCCACGCTCCAGCGGGTCCGGGAACTGATGAAGGTCGTCTTCAATCCCCGCTGGGAGTCCAACCGCAGGATTTCATTGGTGCCCATCGAAGCCGGCCCAATCTTCGAAACCGCGGACATGACCGTGGAGGCCGTCACAGTTGACCATCGCAACACGCCCACCTTCGGCTTTGTCTTCCAGGAACGGGCGCGCCGCCACTTCCTGGAGGAGAAGGCCAGCGCCCTGGGGGTGCCCTTCGGCCCGGAACGGAAGGTGCTGGTCAACGAACAGCCGCTGACGCTGGCGGACGGCCGGACCATCCATCCCGACCAAGTGCTGGGCGAACCCATCGCCGGCACCCGGCTGGTCTTTATCAGCGATGTCGACCGCACCGGTCCCCTGCACGACATTGCCGACGGCGCGGATCTGCTCGCCATCGAGGGCACCTACCTGCACGCAGACCGGG
>CAZMKQ010000043.1:0-31367 GCA_964566955.1 uncultured Caldilineaceae bacterium
CAATCCCGAGGCCTACGGGATCCGGGAACTCGTTGCATCCGGCACGACCTGGTTCAAGGGCAGCAGCGCTTCCCGGGTTCACAACATTGAACGGACTACCAGCCAGTTGCATAACGTCATGGTGCCCCCGGGTGCGGATTTCAGTTTCAACGATGCGGTTGGCGCCATCACCGCAGCCAACGGGTATGCCGACTCTGCGATCATTTGGGGCGATCGCACGGCGGTGGGGGTCGGGGGCGGGGTCTGCCAAGTGAGTACAACTCTGTTCCGCGCGGCCTTCGATGGCGGATTTCCGATTGTGGAGCGGTACAACCACGGCTATGTGGTCAGCTGGTACGGCCAGCCGGGCAAGGACGCCACAATTTACTCACCGTATGTGGACTTCCGGTTCCGCAACGACACTGGCGCCTGGATCCTGATTCAGCCGACGTTGGACTTGGATCAGGGAACCCTGACCTTCGACATCTTTGGCACGGCTTTCGATCGCGTCGTCACGGTTTCCGAACCGGTGATTTCCGACGTGGTTGAGCCGGAGGAGCCGCTCTATATGGAGGATTCGGCACTGGCTCCGGGGGAACAACGGCTCGTGGAGACGGAAAAACTCGGCATGACGGTCACGGTGGACAGAACCATCGTCCAGGATGGTCGTTCCCGAACGGAAAGGTTCCGCAGCGTCTATCAGCCTTGGCGTGCGGTATACCTGGTTGGCTATGATCCGGAGGCCGGAGCCGATGATGCCGGCCCTGCGGACCAGGCGTCTGCCGTCGCGGGAGCTTCGGCCTAGCACGGCTCGTTGTTCGTCCGCCCAGGCGGACATGCCGAACCTCATACCATCCCAAGACCGCCCAGCCGGATCCCGGACAATCGTTGCCAAAGACGGCAACTCGCAAGTAGCATTCCTTCGTGACCCAGTACAGGATTCCCTGGCCATGTATCCGATAGCCAACATAGCCGAAACCAGGACACTCGAAAGTCGGGTTGTCAAGTCCGGCATCCCCGTCGAGGCCCTGATGGAACGTGCCGGTACCGAACTGGCCTCGACCTTGAATGCATGGGCTCGGGCGCGCCAGGCGGCCACCGGTCCCGTGTTGGTGCTGGCCGGTCCCGGGAACAACGGCGGCGACGGGCTGATTTGCGCGCGCCGGTTGCATGACGCCTGGGAACGTGTGTACGTGTACCTCTGGAATCGTTCCGATCACGAGGATGCCCTGATCGCGGATCTCGAACACCGCCAAGTGCAAATCATGCACGCGGAACAGGACGAGGGCCTCTATGTGCTGACACGTTGGCTGCGCCACAGTTCCTGGTGCGTGGAGGCGCTGCTCGGTACCGGTGCCAACCGGCCCTTGCCGGCGGATCTGGTTGCCATTTTGGACGAAGTTCGCAGGCATCGGCCGCGCCTGCGCGTGTGCTCCGCCGATTTGCCCGCCGGTGCACTCAGCGGGACGGGGGCGGATGCGGACGCGGTTCCCGCCGATCTCACAATCATGCTGGGGACGTTCAAGTCCGAGGTCTGCCGCGATGGGCGTCTGCCGCATCTGGGCAGCATCGAGGTGGTGGACATCGGTCTGTTCCCGGAAGGATCTCGGGACACGCAGGCCCAGGGGCTGCGCGCCGCGGATTTGGATTGGCTGCTTCCCCGCCGGAGCAACTACAGTCACAAGGGAACATTCGGTCGCGTTCTGTGCGCGGTGGGGAGCGGCCGGTTTCCCGGTGCGGCGATCCTGGCGGCGACCGGGGTCCTCCGGTCCGGGGCCGGACTGGTGACGGTGGCCGGCTCGCGTCCCGTCCTCACCGGGCTGGCGGCCGGGTTGCCCGAGGCCACACACCTGCCGTTGCCGGGCCGGGACGACACGGTGGAACCCGGTGCCGCGGAGCTTGTCCTGAAGGAAGTTTCCCGCTACGAGTCCCTATTGGTCGGCTGTGGGATCGGGCACACGGATGCCAGTGCCGCCTTCCTGCGGGAACTGCTGAGCGGATTGCGAGACGCCCAACCGATACCGCTGGTGATTGATGCGGATGGACTGAACTGCCTCGCCTCCGAAGCGGACTGGCCTTCGCTTCTGCCCGCAGGGACGGTGTTGACTCCCCACTTGGCCGAGATGGCCCGTCTGTGCGGATTGCCGGTGTCCGAAGTGGAGGCCAACAGCCTGGAACTGGCGGTGGCCAAGGCACAAGCCTGGGGCTGCCACGTGGTCCTGAAGAGTCATGCTTCATTTGCCGCCGCGCCGGACGGTCAGGTCCGGGTGCTGGTCGAACCCAATTCCGCCTTGGCCACGGGAGGTACCGGCGATGTGCTCGCGGGACTGCTGGCTGGCCTGCGAACCCGTGTCGCGGATCCCCTGCAGGCGTCCGCGGCGGCCATGCTGGTTCTGTCGGAGGCGGGCCGTTTGAGCGGCACACGCCTGGGGCCGGACAGTACCTTGGCTTCCGACGTTCTGCAGGATGTTCCCAGGGTGTTCGCACAGCACCCCCGTTGAGGCCAGCTGCGGACGATATGCGCAACCCGGCCGTTCAGCGCACGGTGAAACCGGCGGATGATGCCGCATCGATGGAAGCCGATGGGGTATCGCATGTCGTGCCTGAACGGGCGCCTTGGTTAAGCCGAAGGGCCCATCCACAGCAAAATCCATGCCCAGCAACAGGAGTAGTCTCGTGAGCCTGCGGAATTCGGAAACACGCGTCAGAATGGTGGTGGATACCAGCAGCAGCATTCCGCCCGCCCTTCTGGCCCAATTCAACATTCTGGAAGTGCCGACAACAGTTCACTTCGGTTCCGACGACTACCAGCTCAACCGGGACATCGATCTGCCCAAGTTCTTTGAGCTCCTGCAGACCCGACCGGAGCACCCGACCACCAGCCAGCCGGCCCCCACGCTGTTTGCGGATGCCTACCGGCAGGCCTTGGCCGACGGGGCCGAGGAAATCCTGGTGGTGGTGGTCAGTGCGGAACTGTCGGGTACCTGGAACTCGGCTCGCCTGGCGATCGGCGAAGTTCCCGAAGCCGACATCGAACTGTGGGATTCACGCTTCGTCAGCATCAGCAGCGGCCTGCAGGCGATTGCGGCGGCCCAGTGCCTGGCGGCGGGCGGCACCCGACAGGACGCGCTCGCCCGGATGACGGAGGTCCAGTCGGGCCTCAGCACCTACATGACGGTGGACAATCTGGATGCCCTTGCGCGCAGCGGGCGCGTCGGCGGTTTGCAAAGGAACATGGGCAACATGCTCAACCTGAAACCCATCCTGACCGTTGTCGACGGCAAGGTGATTCCCTTGGCGAAGGCGCGAGGCCGGCGCAAGTCCGTGACCGAACTGTTGACGCGGACCGTGGCCGACCAGGGGGATCAACCGGTGGTGGTGGCCGTGTCGCACGCCAAGGTGCCGGACGAAGCGGCTGAACTGTTGGAGAAGGCCCGCACCCGGCTCAATGTCGACACCGCCCATATCGTGGACCTGGATCCCGCCATTGCAGCCCTGGCCGGTATCGGCACCTTGGGCATCGCGGCCTATCCTGTGGGCGCGGCCGCCTGATGCCGGATGCGCGTTGCGGTTGACACGCAGGGCGGGGATCATGCACCGGCCGCACTGGTCGCCGGTGCCCTCCTGGCCTCCGAGCGGTACCGGATTGGCCTGACGCTGTTGGGACATCCCGACGAGATCGAGGCGGAACTGGCGCATGGGCGCCGGCCCACCGGATTGGAGATCGTCGCCACCGACCAGCGGGCGGACGACGCATCGGCCCTGCGCCATCCCGGGTCCGCCGCCGCCAAGGGCGCAGAGCTGGTCCGGGCGGGGGCGGCGGACGCGCTGGTTTCCGCTGCCGATACGGCGGTGGTCCTGGCCGCTTCGTTGCGGTGGCTCGGTCGTCTGGCCGGCGCGCACCGACCCGCGATTGCCGCCGCGGTGCCGACCCCCGACGCGTATGTGCTGGTGCTTGATGTCGGCGCCAACACCAGTTGTCGGCCTGCTCACCTGGTCGAGTTCGCGATGATGGGGCGGGCCTTCGCTTCCACCTGCATGTCGGTGGATCGGCCCCGCATCGGCCTGTTGAATATCGGACACGAGGAGTCCAAGGGCAACGAACTGGTTCAGGCTGCCCACCGGTCGCTGTTGGAACTGGGATTTCCCGGCTATGCGGGTTTCGCGGAACCCTACGCGCTCGCCTCCGGAGACGTGGACGTCCTGGTCGCGGACGGTTTCAGTGGCAACATACTGGTCAAGTCCATGGAGACCGCCAGCAACATGTTCGCGGCCGGATTGCGCACCGCCTTTGCCGCCTCTTGGCGCAGCCGGTTGGGGTATTTGTTGGCTCGAGCCCAGGTGGGTGCAGTTCGTGCCAAGGCGGATCCGGGCCGATACGGCGGCGCGGCGCTCCTGGGCATCAACGGCGTGGTTGTCGTGGCGCACAGCGGAGCCGATCCGGAGGCGGTGTGCAGCGCTGTGCGCCAGGCGCGCGATGCCCATGCCGGCTGTATGTTGGAGCGCATGGCGCGGGGTCTGGGCGAGACTCCGGACATCCGCGTGCGGCATCTCGGCGACCCTCCCGGGAGGACCCAAGGATGAAGGTTTATCGCAACCTCGAGTACATCACCAAGCGCGAAACCCTTGGCCGGCGCTTGTTCCTGGTGGCGGTGCTGGCGCTGACCAGCGGCCTGATGGTCAGTTTCCTGCCCAACATGGAGTGGGCGCGCAGTCCCGAGGCGGCCAACCCGCTGCTGCAGTTCCTGGTCGACTACTACGCGGTGTTCAGCATGGGTGCGTTGCTGGTTGGCTTCATCGGCGCCACCGTCGGCAGCTATTTCATCAATCGATTTGCGCCGCGGCGGTGGCACAGGGCCAGTTCGCTGGAGCGGCCGGATCAGTTTTTTGCCCGGTGCCTCAAGGGATTGGGCAATCAATACGCCCTGTACCTGTTCGCCATTCCCGGTGTCCCGCACCTGCTGGTTGGACCGGGAGGCATGCTGGCCTTCTCGGTTCGCAGCGACAAGGGGCGGGTCATGGTGGAAGGCGACCGATGGCGCGAGCCCTTCAGCCTGGGACGGCTGTTCACTTTGCTCAGCCGGGAAGGGTTGGGCCATCCCGGCCGGGAAGCCGAGGAGTACACCCGCCGCATCAACAGGTTCATCGCAGACATGCCGGAAACCTTGGGCCAGTCCGAGTACGCTTCGATCCCGGTGGCCGGCGCCGTGGCCTTTATCAATCCCGAAATGACGTTGGAGATCTCGAATCCCAGCCTGCCGGTGGTTCAGGGTCCCGAGCTCGTCAAGTTCGTACAGAAGCAGGCGGCGGACTCCAAGGTGCATCGGTCATTGATGCGTTCATTTCAGGAATCCGTTTCGCAGTATGTGAGCTTGCCCGAGGCCGGTCCCGACGATTGACGGTCCGGTGGAATGGCTGCCGCCGATCGTTCTGCCGGAACCATCGCAGCCAGACGCACAGGTGTAATATGGCCCAGCCACGGAAGAAGCGGACATCGGCCCGCCAACGGGCCTTTGCTGCCGAGGTCTCCGCTCGGCTGAGGCAGGCCTATCCGGATGCGGAGTGCGCACTCAACTTCGAAACTCCGTTCCAACTGCTGGTGGCCACGATTCTGTCGGCCCAGTGCACGGATGTCAGGGTCAACATGGTGACGCCCGCACTGTTCGCAAGAATGGGAACGCCGGAAGCCATGGCCCAGGCCAACCGCGACGAGATTGAAGCCTTGGTGCGCACCACCGGCTTTTTCAGGAACAAGGCCAAGAGCCTGCATCTGGCCAGCCGGATGCTTGTCGAGGAATTTGACGGTCGCGTTCCCGATTCGATGGACGAACTGCTCAAACTGCCCGGTGTGGCCCGCAAGACCGCAAGCGTGGTGCTGGGTGTTGCCTACGGCAAGGCGGAAGGGGTGGTTGTGGACACTCACGTCAAACGGATTTCCAAGCTTCTGGGCCTCACGCGCGCGACCGCCCCGGCCAAGGTTGAGGTCGATCTGATGTCACGGTTGCCGGAGGAGACTTGGATCGACTTTTCCCACCGGCTGATTTTGCACGGCCGCGCGGTGTGCAAGGCCCGCAGACCCCGGTGTGGCGAGTGCCTGATGGAGGACATCTGCCCTTCTGCCAACAAGGTCTGAAACACGCTGGCGCGACGCCGCGGCGACCGGCCCGGGCCGGCGAAGGCGCAGGTGCCTGCTAAGCCGCAGGTGTCTTGTGCCAGTGCGGCCGAGTCCAGGCCGATTTCACCTGCCGATTGTTTGACATGGAGAGACTTCAGAAACTCCTAGATCAGTTGCGCCGCGGCTTCGACGGCGATTCGCTGCCGCCGCCGGCGGCACTGGTGAACGCGATGGACCCGGTGGCCTGGACCATGCTGGGATTCGCGATCGGAGCCTTTCTGCTGGCGATCTGGATGAGGCTGCGGATTGCCCGCGTGGAGGGGGGCGGGCACGAAGCGGATGCCGAGCCCGCCAGTTTGCTTGCGCGGCTCAAGCGGCGCCCGGCCTCGGTGCCCCCCGTCGCCATTCTGCAACGGCTGGGCAGTGAACGGGTGGAGGAACTGCTTGAGTACGGAGATCAGGTCGAGGATGCGTTTTGGCTGGGCCAGTGGACACCCGTGCGGGAGGAACTTCTGCGCCTGATGAGTGCCCAGCATGCCTTTGCACCGGTCCAGGCCCTGGTCAACTACTACCGCTGTGCGGATCGATCGGAGGCTGCCAGCCTCCGTATTCGCAGAACGGCGCTGATCCACAAGCTGGGACAGCGCCGATGGCTGCCGCCCGGAGACAACCAGGTACCGGCGCAACTGCTGGTGTTCACCGACGGCGATGAACAACCTGGCGAACTGGGATTCGCCGGGCGCATCCATTGGCTTAGACCCGAACACCGGCCGCGCCTGGCGGACGGGCCGATGGTGGAGCTCGATCCGATTTCCTTCACGAGCCTCAACCAGGCGACCCTCAAGATTAGGATTTACCGCTCGCTCTTGACCGGAGCCGGCTTTCGGCTGCATTTCACGCGGGTTGGCGACGACTGGATCGTCTCGCGTGAAGAACGGGAGTGGGCTCGCTGAACCGTCATGGAACCCCTGTTCGGCATCACGCTCCTGGATGTTCTGCGGGCATTGTTCCTGGCATCGACCTCGGTGGTTGCCATTCTGGCCTTTGCCCTGGGCGTCTATGCCCTGTATTTCAATTTCCGCTCCGCGGTCGCCCGCCGGTACGCCTATCTGTCCCTGAGCGTCCTTGTGGTCTACGCCGTTGACGTGGCCCTGCACCGGGTCACCGACCTGGACAGTGCCGAGTTCTGGCTGCGCCTGCAATGGATTGGGATCGGGGTGCTGCCGGCCGTCTACTACCGGTTTGCAACCGGCGTGTTGCAGGCCACCAACCTGCACTCTCCGGCGCGCTCGTGGGCGGGTTGGGTCCTGATGGGAACCTGCCTTGTGCTGGTGGCGCTGACCCAGTTTGGCGATCGGGTCGTACGCGATGCGGCCGCCTCCGCCGCGTTCCACTTTCTCGCGCCGGGTCCCCTGTTCTGGCTGTTTGCCGGCATGTTTGCACTTGTCTTGGCCCTCTCGGTGCGCGATCTCCTGCTTACCCGGGGCCGCAGCCTGACCCCGCGCAGCCGCCAGCGCGTTCACATTCTGTTGTTGGGTTTCGCGGGCCCCGTCCTGGGGTGTTTCCCGTTCCTGCTGATCCTGGGTCCGCAACTGGGGGAGTTCACCGCTCTGGTTTACACGGTTTCGTTGCTGGTCAACGGCACCGTATCGTTGCTGTTGACCCTGATGGTCATGTCGGTTGCATTCTACGGCGTGCACCTGCCGGAACGGGTGGTTCGGTACCGGCTGCTGCAGTACCTTATCCGGGGTCCGGCGATTGCCATTTGCGTCATCATCGCGATTCAAGTGGTCCCGCGGGTGGAATTGCTGCTCGGGATCCCGCGCGACCTGATTCTCTTCTATGTGGTCACCGCCGTGATCGTGGTTGGCCAACTGGCCGTATCGGCCACGAAACGGTTGATGGACCATGTGATCTATCGGGACGACATCCGCGAGATTTCACTGTACCGGGAACTGGAGCGGCGTCTCCTGACGCACAGCGATGTTAGGGAATTCCTCGAAAACCATTTGACGGCCGCCTGCGAGTACCTGGGGGCCGGGCGGGGATTCGTGGCTTCCCTGGCGGCAGACAGTCTGGTTGTGGAAGGTGTTGTCGGCACCGAGATGGATCCGGAGCGGGTAATGCCGGCAGCGGCCTGGCGGGAAGTGCTCAAGACGGCGCTGGTCCACGATCAGGACCGGCACGAGGCCTTCGTGGTGTCGGGAGTGGATTTCCGCATGTGGCCGCTGCGCGGGGCCGCGGGACCGCGGCGGGAGACCATCCTCCTGGGTGTGATTGGCGTGGCCGCCGAACAGGGTCCGCTTCCGTTGGCGGCAGCCCCCGCCCGCGTGTTTGCATCGATGCGGTTCAAGATGGCCGAGGCCTTGACGGACCACCGCATCCAGGCCAACGTCATCTCCGGCCTCCAGCCCATCATGTCGGAGATCGAGCGCATCCAGCACCTGAGATCCCAACTCCCCTATCCCATCGAAGCGGCCGGCCGGGCTTCCCCCTTGTGGACCGAGACCGAGATTCTGAACCCCGAATTCCCGGCCTGGGTGCGCGACGCGCTCAGGGACTTGTGGGGCGGACCGCGCCTGAGCGGCAGCCCCCTCATGAAACTCAAGGTTGTCGGCACCTACCTGGAGCGAACCAACGGCAATGCCCAGCAGGCCCTGCGCCTGGTAATGGGCGATGCCATCGAGCGGATGCGGCCGGACGAAGGTACGGAACTGGGACATCTGGATTCGCTGCTGTACCGAATTCTGGACATGCGGTTCATTCAGGGGCGCAAGGTGCGCGACATTGCCGGCAAGCTGGCCATGAGCGAGAGCGATCTGTATCGCAAGCAACGGATTGCCATTCGGCAGGTGGCCGGAATCATTCAGGAAATGGAGCAGTCCGAACTGGACAAGGGGGTTGAACCGGAAGGGCAAAACCGGCTTGGAGCATAACGAATTGGTGTGTCCGTCGTCTTAATGTCTAGGGGGGATCTGCATTGCGTCCGGCTTTGGGCCGCGTTGATGCGGCCCGGCCCCCCTTGGTTGCATTGTTCGGCAGGAAACACACCGTGGCGTCCAGATCGCAGGCCCCGCCCCGCACGTCCCGACTCGAAGTCAGAAGATTGACACCGGAGGAAATATTCGGCCTGGGCATCCTTTCCTTCGGGGTGGTCGCGTTTGCCAATCTGGCCCTGTCCAACGGAGTACCCATGCTGACCATCGTCACAGGTTGGCTGGGGCCCCTTGTCGGCGCGGCCTGCATCGGGTCGGGCATTCTCCTGTTGTACGACGACCGACTGCCGAATTGGCGTCTTCAGGCCATGATTGGTGTGATGCTGGCACTGGTGGCGCAGATGGCCGGAACGTTCATTTGGCAACAACCGGGTGTCGACTGGGCCTTCGCGCTGGACGGCAGCAACGGCGGAGCCATTGGCAGGGCGTTCGGCAACATGCTGATGGAACGGGTGGGCCGACCCGCAGCCGGCATGATTGTGTGGGTGACATCCTTGCTGGGGCTGTACCTGTTTGTCAGGCATTCGCCGCTGATGTCGGTTCCCATCTGGATCATGGCGCGTCTGATGCATGTCCTGCGCATTGGCGAGATCCCGGCCGCGCAAATCGATCCGATCGCTGTGCCTGCCGCATCGGATCCTCCGGTGCAGGAAGCGGAGGAGCGTGGGCCTGCGGAGATGGACCCGGCACCAGTTCCGGCTGCCACTCCCCCAGAACCGGTGGCGACGGAATCCGGACCGGTGACGGTACCGGCCCAGGCGGACCTCCCGGCGGCGGACCGGAAGCGCGGAGGTTCCGGACGCAAGCAGGCCGAGCAAATTCTGGAGGAGCAACGCACTGCAGCGGAGGCCGAAGGGGACGCCGGGCGGCAACGCGTCCTGCCGTCGCTGGACTTGCTGAGCAGGGCGTTGAATCCCGAACTGGAGGTGGCGGTCCAGCAGTACGCCAACCGGATCGAAAACCTATACAGCGACTACGGGCAGCCGGTGGAGGTCATCAGTATCGATTCGGGTCCGGCCGTGACGCGCTTCGGGGTGAAGCCGCTGCAGGTGCGGCGGGGAGACGGTTACCGGCCGGTCAGGGTCAAGGACGTGCTGGCCCTGAGGGAAGACATGAAGATGGGACTGGAGGCGGAGAGCCTCCGTTTTCAGGCTCCCGTGCCGGGCCGGAACTTCATCGGCATCGAGGTCCCCAATCAGCAGAGGCTGGTGGTCGCGTTGCGGGACGTCCTGGAGAGCCCGTCCTTTGAAGGCGGCACGCAAGGCTTGCACATCGCCATGGGGCAGGACACCTCGGGGGCCGAAGTCGTGACCGACCTGGTGGCTGCTCCCCACATGCTGGTGTGCGGCGCCACCGGGACGGGCAAGTCCACTTTCATGAACGCGTTGCTGGTGTCCTTGTTGATGCATCACGGGCCGGACACCCTGAACCTGATGTTGGTGGATCCGAAGCAGATCGAGCTGACCCAGTTCAATGGCCTTCCCCACCTGATCGGCAAGGTGGCGACATCTCCGGACGAAGTGCCCGCGATGCTGCTCTGGCTGATCATGGAAATGGAAAGCCGCTATGCCGAATTCCGGCGCGTGGCCACCCGCGACATCGCGGCCTACAATCGTCTGGCGAGGAGCAGGCGCAGTGTCGAGGCCCTGCCCTATATCGTGCTGGTCATTGACGAACTGGCCGACCTCATGCTGATTGGCGACGACACCATCGAACAGAGAATCTGCAGACTTGCACAAAAGAGCCGAGCCACGGGCATCCATATTGTCCTCGCGACCCAGCGGCCGAGCGTGGACGTGGTGACCGGCAGCATCAAGGCCAATTTCCCGGCGCGCGTGGCCTTTGCGGTGTCGAGCAGTACGGACAGCCGGGTGGTGCTGGACGGGCCCGGGGCGGAAACCCTGATGGGCAAGGGCGACATGATCTTTCAAAACCAGGGACGCAGCCGACAACAGCGTGTGCAGGGCAGCTGGGTTGACGAAGACGACTTGAAGAAAGTGGTGGCGCACTGGCGCGACCAGGCTCACACCTTTGCCCCCGCAACCCGCGTCGAACCGTGGCGCGGGCTTTTTGGACGCGAGGTGCACTGACGACAGGCCGGACTCGCGTTTGGGTCGTCCGCAGCCGTGTGCCGGATGCAGATGCCTGCGGTCCGCCGGAGGGTGGCCGGATCCCGGCCACCAGGATGTTGTTCCTCCTTCTCATCCCGATGCAAGGGCGAGTTCGACACGGCCGCCAGCCCTGCTCCGGTCCCGGCGACCATAAAGTTGCTATACTCCCCTCCCGATCCAACGCAAGTGTGGGACGGGGATCAGGGCGGGTAGCTCAGCCGGTTAGAGCATTTCGTTTACACCGAAGAGGTCGGGGGTTCGAGTCCCTCTCCGCCCACAGCGTTGCCATCTGTCCGGGATGGAGTTTGCACCCGGGACCGGATTCCGTTGATCGGTGCCGGGGGGCAACGGTTCCGGACTGCCAATTCAAAGGTTTCCGGTCGGGACATGCGTGTAGGCCGCACCGGTAGCTGCCTCTTTCAGGCGGCAGGCACGGGGAGGACCACCATCGAGTACGGCGATTTTTCCGGGCCATCCCGTTCGAGGTGGGATAGTCCTGACACCGCACACCGGGACCGTCTGCACGAACTTGATGCTCTTGGGATGGATTCCCGGCAATTTGCCCGTGCTGGTTGGCAGGCCGGTGCCAACGATCACGGCCCTGCATGAACACGGCCCGGGAGTTGAGACGCCTGCCGGCACTGCATCGGTTGCTGGAAACCGAGACGGCGGTCGGTTTGGCGAACGAATACGGCCAGGCCGCCGTGGCGGCCGTTGCCCGGCAAGTGTTGGCCGCGGTCCGCACCGACACCCTGGAGCGGGGCGAACCGGTTCCGGATGCGGCCGGTCTTGACGACCGGCTGGAGGAGTGGGTGCAAGCCAACCTGACCCCCACGCTGATTCCGGTGGTGAACGCCACCGGGGTGATTCTGCACACCAATCTGGGCAGGGCTCCGCTCAGCCAAGACGCGTTGGCCGCCATGCAGCGGGTGGGCCTGGGATACAGCAACCTGGAGTTCGACCTCGCGACCGGCGCGCGTTCCGATCGCTACCGTCACGCGCGGAAAGTGCTGGCCTACCTGACAGGTGCCGAAGATGCCGTGGTGGTCAACAACAATGCGGCGGCCTTGATGTTAATTCTGGCAGCACATTGCAAGGGCCGCGAAGTGGTGATCAGCCGGGGACAGATGGTGGAGATCGGCGGTGGATTCCGTATCCCCGACATCCTGGAACAAAGCGGAGCACACCTGCGGGAAGTGGGTACAACCAACCGCACCTACGTGTCCGACTACCTGGAGGCCCTCAGCGACCAAACCGCCGCGGTGCTGGTGGTCCACGCCAGCAACTTCCATCAAGTCGGATACACGGTGCAACCGGAACTTGCCGACGTGGCCAATGCCGTTCGGGGCACCGTTGGGGGAGACGACAGACCTTTGGTGGTCCACGACTTGGGCAGTGGCCTCCTGATGCCGGTTGGTGGTTGCCTGGAGGCGGAGCACACGGTGGTCGGCAGCGTATCGGCCGGGGCGGATCTGGTCGCCTTCAGTGGCGACAAACTGCTGGGTGGTCCCCAGGCCGGAGTGGTTGTGGGTTCCGCCGACGCCGTAGCCCCCTTGCTGCGCCATCCCCTTCTGCGTGCGCTCCGGGTCGACAAGCTGATTCTGGCTGCGTTGGGAGCCACCTTGGAGTCGTATGTTCGGGACGAGGCCACCGCGGCGATTCCAACATTGTCCATGGCGTCCGAGGCCGCGGCCGAGCTCAAGACCAGGGCCGCGGCCCTATGCCGCACGCTGTCGGACCATGGGGTGCCGGCGGCCACAGTGGATCTGGACGGCGCTGCCGGTGGCGGCAGCATGCCCGGCACCCCCATTCCCGGTGCCGGGATTGCCGTACGCGTTGATCGGCCCGATCTGTGGTCCGCGTCCCTGAGAGCCGGCGAGCCGCCGGTGGTGACCGTCATTCGGCAAGGGCAACTGGTGCTGGACCTGCGCACGGTGCTTCCCGCCCAGGATCAGGTTCTTGTACAGGCTCTTCTGACAGTGCATGGCCGGTGATGCATGACCGCATGTGGCGAAACGGTTTTCCTGAAGTTGGGCGGTTCCCTGTTGACGGACAAGACCGCGCGCGAGGTTCTGCGGGCCAACCGGGTGGATTCGATCTGCGCACAGATCGCGACGGTCCTGGACGCAAGACCGGAAATGAAATTGGTTCTGGGGATTGGCTCGGGTAGCTTTGGCCACTTCCCGGCCTTCCAGTACCGACTGGCCCAGGGGGCGGATCATCCCCATGCATGGATGGGAGCTGCCATCACGGCCGACAGCGCGGCGCGGCTGGTTCGCCGCGTGACCGGTTGCCTCATCAAGGCGGGGGTCAAAGCCTGGAGCTGTCAGCCGGGCAGTGCCTGGATGGCCCAAGGGCGCCGGGTGCGCGGAGGGTCCGTCGACGTGTTGGCGCGTGCGTTGGCCAGCGACTTGGTGCCCGTGGTTCACGGTGACGTGATGCTGGACCTTGAACAGCGTGTGTGCATAGCCAGCACAGAGGAGATTTTTCGCTTTCTGGCACCACGTCTCCGGCCCAACCGCATTCTGCTGGCCGGCGAAGTACCGGGGATCATGTCCGGCCCGGCGGAACAGTGGCAGGGAGCCAAACCCATTCCCCGACTACAACCGGAGGCAAGCGGAGACCTGCCCTTCGTCCCGGGTGCAAGCAGGGGCGTGGATGTAACAGGCGGCATGCGTACCAAGTTGGAGCTGTGCCTGAAGATGGTTGAGGCATGTCCGGAAGTGCACGTGCATGTCTTCGACGGTCGCCCGTTGGGTGCGGTACAGGCAGTCCTGACGGATCCGGCTCTGCAGGTGGGAACGCGCGTGGTGGGACCGGACCAATCCCGGAAATTGCATGCCCGGCGGGCCAATCCTGTCGCCCGCCGGGATGGGCCGTCGCTATAATTTGGATGATCGGACTCCTGATCGAGGGAAACTGATCGGGCACCCCGGCCTTAGGCTTGACAGTGGATCAGGGCCATGATTTTGCGGCTCGTTGGCTTCTTCGCCATTCTTGGCTTTTTGATTTTTGTTCACGAGCTGGGCCATTACCTGGCTGCCCGGCTGGCCGGGGTCAAGGTGGAGGAGTTCGGCATGGGCTACCCTCCCCGCCTGGCCAAACTGTTCCGCTTCCAGGGTACGGACTTTACTCTCAACTGGATTCCCTACGGCGGTTTCGCCCGCCTCAAGGGCACCGATGACGGCGATCGTTCTCCGGATGCCTTCGATGCAGCCTCGCCCCTGAACCGGGCCTTCATTCTGCTGGCGGGCGTCAGCATGAATCTTGTGGTCGCGATCGTCTGTTTTGCGGTGACCTACCGGGCCGGTGTCCCGGTGTCTGCCGGCCTTCCGGAGTTGACGGAAATCGGCCGGGGATCCGTTGCGGAGACCCTGTCCCTGGAGGAAGGCGACATCGTGCTCACCGTGGACGGTGCGGCGGCCAGTGTGCCGATGTTGACGGAGTGGGTGGGCATCAACGGCCTGCGCAGTGTTCCGGCTGGCGCCATGGCGGCGACTGGCCAAGTGACGGTGATGAACAACGGAGCGCTGAAGCAGTTGCCCCTGACCGGAGACATCGGCCTCAAGGATCTTTTGGACGGTTCCCGATACCGACCGGTGCTTAGCACGATGATTACGGCGGTGGAGAAGGCAAGTCCCGCCGAGGGCTCCGGATTGGCAGTCGGCGACCGCATCTATTCGCTGGCGGCGGAGCCGGTTTCGCTGTTCGGCAACTCCCTGATCGAACGGACCCGGGAGCATGCGGGGCGTGAAGTGTCAATTGAGGTTCTGCGCGGTGGAACCGAATGGGTGTCCGCACGCATTACGCCGCGGACGGATCCTCCCGCCGGCCAGGGCCCCTTGGGGATCACGGTGTCGACCACATCGCGGATTGGCTACGTCAGGTCGGTGCGGGCGGCTCTCCTGGGGTTGACGGACACGCTCGGGTATGTATGGGCCACGCTGCGGCTGCCCGCGGAAATGATCCGGGACCGGGAATCCGAGGTGTCCGGCAGCCTGGTCGGACCGGTCGGTATCGCCTCCATGGTGGGGGATGCGATTGAAGCCACAACCCGGACCGGGCTTTGGCTGCCGGTTCTGAGGTTGACGGGTGCCTTGAGCGCTGCCTTGGCCGTGGTTAACCTGCTGCCGCTTCCGGCACTGGACGGCGGCCGCCTGCTGTTCATCGTGATCGAAGTGGTTCGGCGCAGGCCGGTGCATCCCGAACGGGCCCGGGTCGTCCACTTTGTGGGCATGGCGCTGCTCCTGGTGCTGATGGTGGCCCTGACGGTTCAGGATGTGACGGATCCGCAGCAGCCCATCGACTGGTATGGACTCCTCGGCAACTGAATCAGGCGTCTACGGACGAAACGCGGGAAGACTTGCGACGCGGACCGGCTCTGGTCGGTCCGCTGCCGGGAATGCGGCGAGCCGCTATCCGGTGCAACGAAGCCACTCTTGTGGCTGGTGCGGGGCCGGCAACTTTGCGTCCGCGGCCAAGTGCCGGGTGTGCGGTACGCCCCTGCGGTTCGTGACGCGCCGGGTTCGATGTCCGGGATGCAGGCACATCCAGTCGACCGCACTGGTCGTGTGTGCCAGCTGCGGAACCGAGATTCGTCCCCGCCCGTTGCAGTTGCCGTGGCTGATCCCCTTGCTGGGCGCGGCGGCCGTGCTGCTGATCCTGTTGAATTCCTGATGCCTGTCCAGCCGCGCCGACGATGAAACCATGGCCGGTTCCATCTATACAGTCCAGGAACTCATGTACGCCCTGGTGACCGAGCTGGAATACCCCACGTGGGAGGAATTGCATTGCCTGGACGACTTGCAGGCGGACGAGCAGGCCGAGCTTGCAGGGTTTTGGAGCCTGGTGCCCCAGGCGCGGCGCCTCCGGGTGGCCGTTGCCTGCCGGGAGTTGGCACAGGACCATCCGGCCTTTCACGGTGGGGCCTTGTTCCGATTCCTGGCACACGACGCGGATCCCCAGGTCCGAACCGCAGCCATGGACGGTTTGGGGTTGGATCCCGACCTTGCCAGCCTGGAGGCGCTGCTGGCCCAGGCCGAGGTCGAAACCGACGACTGGGTCCGCCTTGCCGCAGCCGAAACCCTGGGCCGGTTTCTACTGGCGGGTGAATTGAAATCGTGGCCTCAAGGGATGCAGACCGCCGCGGCTGCGAGGCTGATTGACTGGTCGGAAGAGGATGCGCCCGATCTGGTGGCGGTGACCCTTGCCAATCTGGGTTATTGCGGCTTGGAGGAAGTGCACGAGACCTTGGCCGCCAACCTGCTGTCGGAATGGGAAGTGCGGCGGGAGGCCGCGTTGGCCGGCATTGCCAACAGCACCGACCGCAGTTGGGAACCGGTGGTTCTCGGTATCTGGCGTGAGGATCCGGATCTTGATGTCCGGGCCGCGGCCCTGCGCGCGGCCGGCCGGCTGGGACTGCAGGGATTCCTGGACATTTGCCTGAACGTGGTGGAATTCGAGGAAGAGCCCAAGCTGCGTCTCGGCGCCATTGCGGCCTTGGGCGATCTGGGGGGCGCCGTTGCGTGGCGTGCCCTGGCCTACGCCGGTGAAACGACCGACGAGGAACAGCGGCTGGCGGTGGAGATGGCCCTGGAACGTATGGAAACGGACACCGATCCGTCAGGGAGCCTCTTCAGTTGAGGGCCGAAGTCATGGTCCTGTTGGTGGCCAATTCCACAGCGGAGATTTCGGCCTGATGCCTGTTTCCGCCGATCGGACTCGGGGAGATGCCGCGCGACGCCGGTTGGATCGGCATCCTCCCATGCTTTCCGCACATGCCGCGGACAGCGATGTGCAGTGGCCCGGACGGCGGGCGGATCCCGTCCGCTTTGCGTGGGCCGTGATTCTGATTTCCTTTGCCAGCTTCTGTCTCCTGACCGTCTTGATCACGGCCGGGTCCGTGTTCACCTACCGCAACGCCACCGTGCGCGGTGAACTGTTGCTGCAGTCCACGATTGGCACGGTGTATCTGCACCACGGCGGGCGTGCCGATGCCGTTGCGGTAACCTCCCCGGTCTCCGAGATTAACCGCGGCAGCCGCCTGGTGACTCAGCGGGAGGCGACCCAGGGGGTGTTGGGCCTGTTTCGTTCCCGGACCACGGGCGGCATGCTCAATTCGGTCCAAATCTCATCGGACACCATCCTCGACATCCTCAAGGTCGAACGGCCGCTGTTTCCGGGCAACGGCGCCGACCATCTTGTGGATCTGGTGCTGACCAAGGGCCAGATCCGGGTGGTAACGCTGATGCCGGAAGGCCAGTCGATCCGGATGCAGGTCAAGACGCCGCACGGGTCGGTCCAACTGCACGAAGGCGTGTTTCGTCTGTCGGTGGGCAACCGGCAGACGGAAGTGGTCGCCATCAACGGCGAGGTGGTGGGCCACAGCCGGAATGGGGCGGCCTTTCGGTTGGGGGAGGGCCAGCGGCTGAATTTCGAGCACCACCGCATTTCGGAGCCGGTTCCGGACATCGGCGCCGAGATCCTGACCGATGGACGGTTTGAGGCGCCGGTCGACGGGAACTGGTCCCGTGCCGTGGTGGCCAGTGACATCCCGCCTCCGACCATGGAACGCATACAGGCGGACGGCCGCTGGGTGATCCGCTTCCACCGTGCCGTCGGCGACAATGCCCACAACCAGTTCGAGTTGCGCCAAGCCGTTGAGCGGAATGTCAGTCTGCACGAGAGTCTGTATCTCCGCCTTACGGTGCGTATCGACTACCAGTCCCTGCCGGGCGCCGGCGTGCTGAGCTCCGAATTCCCGGTGCGCGTCGAGATTGGCTACAGGGACATTTACGGGCAGGAAAGAACCTGGGGCCACGGCTTCTACTACCGCGAGCCGATCGCCGGATATTGGATTGAGAATGGGGAACAAATTCCGCAAAGTACCTGGTTTGCCTATGAGTCCCCGGATCTCTTCAACCTGCTGGCCCTGAATCCGCCCGACACGATCACCTATGTCCGCATCCATGCGAGTGGACACGACTACACCAGCTACATTGGGGAGGTGAGCCTGACGGCTCGCTAGCCGGCTGTGTGGGCCGGTTCCCGTGGCAGGGCGCCGCGCATCTTGCCCACCAGCGGGGCGGGATTCCGCGACCGGTGCCTGCCGTCAGCCTTCCGTATTCACTGGCCGCTCCACGCGTGACGTACCCAGGAACAATTCGTTGGGAGTCGCATCCCGGTTGATCGGTCCGGTGTGATCCGAATCCACCCAATGGGTGCGTGTCCAATGGCTTGGATGGTACAGACCGAATACCCAGGCCAGCTCCGCGTCGGGTTCCACATGCGCGGGCACCGATATGGTAATCCGTTCCTGCCGTTCCTCTCCCATGGGCCATTGCGTTGTTGGCCAGAGGCCGCCTCCGGGAAACGAGTCGAACTGCGCCACGATGTTGCCGTCCCGGTCGCGCAGGTGCAGGAACAGCGCCCAGTCGGACTGCGGCCGCGCGATTGCCGCCAGCTGCAGGTGGACCCGGACTGTTTGCCCGGGAGTCACCGTGGACGGCAGGTCAATGGCCGACAGCCGCACACGGGGATGGTCGTCGGCCGGACCTGTCCGGTACCTGCGGACTTTCCAGTCCGCATCCGCGTAGCGCTGGGGCTCGGGTGGCACAAAAGCCGGTTCAATAATCCACATGGGGGTAACGGCACACAGCAGGAAAAGGCCGGCCGGGATGGCGGCCACGACATTGCGGATGGCCGTGGGCCAGAGGCTTATTGCCAATCCGAATGCCAAGGCCAGGGCCGGAAGGGCCGGAAACAGGTACCGGCCCTGTGCCGCCGGTGCAACCAGCATGAAGCGCATCCAAGCCGCCAGCAGGATGCCAAGCCAGGCAAAGGCCAGCATCCCCTGCATGAATCGGACATTGTGAAAGAGGTACTGTTCAGGCTCCAGGCGGCGGGCCCGTTGCCAAATCCACAGCAGAAAGCCGGCGGCCGCGAGGAGGGTCAGAATGCCCAAAACCGTGTAAACAGCCTCCGGATATGGAAGCGTCAATCCACCGAAGACCCCCCAGAAGCTGCGAAACATGGCAGGCAGCTCGCGAGCCAGTCCGGCCACCGTCAAGGCTTCCCGGCGCAGGTCGATGTTGGCTTCCCAGATGTTCCACGCCAAGGGATCGCCGTACATGGCCAGGTTGCGGACATACCACCACCCGGACACCATCGCGGCCGGAACTGCCATCCGCCAACCCGCATCGATGACGAACCTGCCGTCGCCGCGCCGCCAGGCAATCCAAGCCAAGGCCAACAGGACCACGGCCGTCAGCCCCAGGCCGCTGAGCTTGGCCCCCAGCGCGATGCCGAGCCAGACTCCCAGCGACCATCCCTGGCGGACTGCGAGCGGCCGGTCCTGCGGGCGGTGCGGATCGTCGCCAAAGCGCATCCACTCCGCCAAGCGCCAAATCAGCACTGCAGCTGCCGCGGTGATCAGATTGTCGTTGCTGGCGGCGGCTCCGATAAACACAAATTGCGGCACGAACGCGAACAGGGCTGCGGCGGGCAGGGCCACGGCTGGATTCAGGAACAACCGGACAAAACGGTAGGTTGCCCACAGGGTGATGCAACACAGCAGGATGGACCACAGGCGCAGGATGTGCAGGGCCAGGAACGGGCCCGACCATGGCCAACCGTCGTCAGCGTGTGCAAGGAAGTAGTTCCGGTTCTCCGTGGCCGTTTCCCGGCCCAGATGGGCATACGGGTTGATGCGGTCGGCCAAAACCGGGAAGTCCGACAGATCGATCCACCCCGTTAGGAGCGCGCCGGCGATGTAATAGAGGGGCGCCTGGGTGCCCTGTTGTTGCCAGAGACCCGGCGTGTTCGGTTCCGAACGCGGCAGGTCGTACCAGGTCGCGACGTGCTGGACGAACGCGAGGTGCTGAAACTCGTCGGGGGTTTCAAAGGCGGGAACCGCGACGCTGAAGTACGCGGCCAGCAGCGCGAAGAGCAACAGCAGGCCGGCAATCCAGAGTCGTTCGCGGCCCTCGGGCCAGGGCTTCGGGCCGGATGCGTGCATGGGGTGGGTTGGGAACGGATTTGCGCGCAGCGGTCCCGGGCAGACGATGCAGGAGTTCCGGGAGTCAGACCGTTGTCGGGCTGCGTTTTTCCGGGGACCACCAGAACAGGAAGTAGAGCACAGTCAATCCAAAGCGCAGCCAGACGTCCAGGATGCGGAATGTGGATTCGCCGTTGGCCCGGGGGAATTCATGGCTGGGCGTCTCGCGCAGGCGGTATCCGCAGCGGATTGTCTTGATGATCATCTCCTGCTCGATGGTGTGGATGTTCTCCGTTAGTCCCAGATCCAGGGCCACCGAGCGCCGAATGGCCCTGAAGCCGTTCTGGCAGTCGGTCATGCGGACCCCCTGACTGTAGTTGATGCACAGCGTAATGACCTGGCTGCCAAACAGCCGAATGGACTGCTTGACGGTGGCGTGCAGTTCATCGCTGCCGCCAATCATGCGCGAGCCCGAAACATGGTCGGCCTCGTTGCGCACGATGGGGCCAATCAAGCCGGGAATTTCGGTGGGGTCGTGGGAGCCGTCCGCATCCATCAGGACGACGATTTCGTTGCGTGCCGCCAGCAGGCCCTGCCGCACGGCGGCACCCTTGCCCAGTCCGTTGTCGCGCAGGACGGTCGCCCCGGCGGAAGCGGCCACCTGCTCCGTCCCGTCCGTGCTGTGCCCGTCGACGACCAGTACCTCGTCGGCCATCCGGCGGACGACATGCAGAATCGGCAGCAAGGACTCTGCTTCGTTGAACGTCGGAATCACCACGGTGAAGGGGGGCAGGGCCGCGGAACCGTCTTCGGGGTTGCGGCCCGGACTGTAGTTGTCAAGATACCACTGGGGGATAACGGCCATGTCGGGGAAACCGGATGTGGGGGTTCAGTTCGGGCGGCTAGGCCCGGAGGCAGCAGAGGACGGATATCGGGAGTCCGTGCGACCTGCACCACAGTTCGCGATGGGTCGGCTGATAGGGTTGCAACCGGCAGGCCAGGGACTTGTCGGGCGGCTGGAAGTCCGGGGACTGTTCCAAGAGCCAGCCTGTCCAGTTCATGAACTCTGGCACGTCGCTCCTGACGTGCAAGAGGCCTCCCGGTGCCATGTGTTCGGCCAGCATGGACAGGAACGGTGGGGACATCAGCCTTCGATGCTGGTGCCTGCGTTTCCACCACGGATCGGGGAACAGCATGTGCACCGCCGCCAGGGAGCGACGTTTGCAGAGCCTCGGCAAGGCGAATCGCACATCGTCGTCGCAGAACCAAATGTTGTCCAGTTTCTGCCTGGCGACCCGACCCAGGGCGCGTCGGACGGCTGCCGTCAAGACTTCCACACCCAAAAAGAGGGTGTCCGGTTCATGTCCGGCCCGGTTCAGGATGAAGTCGGCTCGGGCCGGCCCGATTTCCAGTTCGATGGCTCGGGCGCCTGCGCGGCTCTCCAGAAATTGCGCGGCGGCTTTCGATTCCGGTGAGTCAAGCATCAGGGAACGGATGAACCGCTGATCCTCGGCCCATGCGGGTTCAAGGGAACTGGGCGGCCGCAGGCGCGGATCGCCGCCCAGCAGCCCCTTGCCGCGTTGCCAATCCCGCAGGATGCGTCGATGGTCTTCCGCGGTCAGGGGTTCCCACGGAAAGTCCATGCGCCCTTGGCTGAAAGGCGTGTTTCCGGTGGTTGCCGAGGATTGCCGGACCAAACCGTCAGTGTCCACCGGCGGTGTTCAGAATACGGTGGATTTCCTCCTTCACCTCGTCCACGCTTGCCGACAACTCCCGCAAGGGGTTGGCCAGCGTGCTTTCCACTTCCTCCATGCCTGCGAGGTGATAGTCCGCCTTGAACTGCGTGAACTTCAGGCCATGGGCCGTGCTTACGACCACGGCGCGATCGTGCCCTTGTATTTGTTTCTGTTCCACGAGCTGCATCAAGGCGGCCAGCGCAACCCCGGTGTGGGGACAGGTGTACATGCCGGACCGATCCGCCAGGGCCGCGGCATTGGCCAGTTCGTGTTCGGTCACCGACACCACCAGGCCGTCGGATTCCCGGATCGCCTGCACGGCCTTGTCGTAGCTGACCGGATTGCCGATCTGGATGGCCGAGGCCTGCGTGGACCTGGCAGTTACGGGTTCGTACCCCGCAAATCCGTTCAGGAAGTTCCGATACAGCGGATTTGCCTTCTCCGCCTGTGCCGCCACCAGGCGCGGCATCCCATCGATTACACCCAGGGTCCGCATCAGTCGGAAACCCTTGTACATGGCACTGATGTTGCCCAGGTTGCCCGAGGGCACGATGACCCAGTCGGGCACCTCCCAGTCGAACTGCTGGACAATCTCCATGGCCACGGTTTGTTGTCCTTCGATCCGCAGACTGTTCATCGAGTTGGCCAGGTAGATGGACCGGTCGGCGGTGACGGCCTGCACCACCTGCATGCAGCCGTCGAAGTCCGTGTCCAGGGCCAGGACGTGGGCGCCGTTGGCAATCGGCTGAATGAGCTGGGCGGGACTGATTTTGCCCTTGGGCAGAAAGATGATGGCGGGAATGCCGGCGGCGGCGGCGTAGGCTGCCAGGGCCGCACTCGTGTCTCCGGTACTGGCGCAGGCCACGGCCTGGATACCGCTGCCACCGCATTGGATGATTCGGTTGACCACGCTTACCAGGACCGTCATGCCAAGGTCCTTGAAGCTGCCCGTGTGGCTGTTGCCGCACATCTTGACCCACAGATCCGCCAGTCCCAGATGCCGGCCCAGGGCGTGGGCCCGAAACAGGTTGGTGTTGCCTTCGTACATGCTGACGATGTGCTTGTCGGCCAAGTCCGGCATGACCCACTCGCGGTAGCGCCATACACCGCTGCCTTCGGGATAGGTACTGGATCCGTTGCGGCCGTCCAACAGGGATCGCCACTCCCGCCCGGAACGGCTCGTCAGCACCTGCGGATCGTGTTGAACCTCAAGCAGCCCAAGGCAGGCCGGGCAGCGGTACACAACCTCGTCGACGGGGTACGCGGCCGTGTTCCCGCAGCGGTTGAAACAACGCAGGGAACTGTGTTGGGAAGCGTTGGCGGACATCGCCCAGCATTCTGCCAGTTGTCGATGGCGGACGGCACAAGTCCCTTGCAATCGGGCCCGGATTACCCACCGCCCGGAGGGAGGATCCTGTCAGGAACGATATTGGCGGGACGGCGCGCGGCGTGCCCCGTAGCGCTCAGTGTGCGGCGGGGACCGGACGAATGCCCAGAAACACCTGCTTGCCATGGAGGATCCGGAGGATTGCCTTTGGGGTCCACTGGCTGCGACGAGATGCCCCGGACTGTTCGAATATGCCGCTTAGCTCGGTGGGTGACAAGGGGCTGTTGTCGTTGGACAGAAAGACCCTGAAGCACGCAGCCGTCAGGGGCAGCGTGTCGTCGATGAAGTCCTGTTGATGGGTGCAGTTGATGCGCAGGCACTCCGTCAAGGCATCCACCCTGCGGACCTCGCCGGTTTCCGCGTCCACCCAGTCGACCTCCTCCGTGTCCACATGGGTGCGAAACCGCTGTCGGCATTCGTCGCACAACTGCTGGTACAGGTGAAAGCGGTAGTCGAGGTTGCTGTTGGCCCACCACTCGTGGTCGATGTGGAACTCCGTGTCCACACCCGGACCGAAGCGGTGGGACGCATGGACGCGCGTTGACTGTTCTGACATCTTGCGGACGGTTCTCCCTGAGGTCGCGATTGGTGCCTTTCGTGGCATGGGGTCAGTTGGTCAGTCCGAACTCGCGGGGGTCGGACAGGCTGCGCAGGCGCGAATTGGATGTCAGGGCGTGGATCACCAGACCCGGTGCATAGCGCTGGATGGCATTGACAACGCTGTACACGGTACTGGCGTGTACGGTGCTGTCCGGTTTCTTGAGGAGTTCCATCGCGACCTCCTCCACCAGGTTGAATATGGAGTTGCCGCTCTCGCGATTCCGGAACAGGGTCCGGTACTCGGCAAGTTTCTCCTCGTCCGTACAGGCAACGGCCTGATGCAGGTCCAGTTCGCAGCCGATGGTCATAATGGACTTGGCCCGGTCGATTTCAAGCCTGAGTGGTGCCGTTTCGCCGGCGGTCCCGTCCAGCAGGGGATCCTCAACCGCGTTCAGGGTCCAGAACCACTCCTGTTTGGGCCGACGCGTATTGAAGTTGAGGGTAATCGTGCCGTCCGAACGACGCTCGACATACAGGTTGGCACCGGCCGGGATGTTGTGGTTCAGGTAGAACTCCTCCAGCCCGCAAATGAAGCGGCCTTCGGGAACGTACCAGCATTCCATCGTGCCTCCGTGCACCGGATCGCGCATTTCGATCCGGGTCTTGAAGTCCGGATCGAGATCCAGGAGTTCTTCCATCGGCCCGGTAACAGGCAATGTGCCGTGCAGCCTGTGGGGGTACAGAAGCACGAAGTGCACCTGTCCCAGCGTGTCGAGTTGCGGTTGGCGTTCCGACCACTCGTCCGCCAGGTTCGCCTCCAGGCTGAGCAGATCGTTGGTGAATGTCGAATAGACGTAGTTGACCCTGACCGGCTGGAGGGCCTCGGGTACGGATCGGGCCGCCGCCGGGAGGCCGCTGGCGCGGTGCCAACAGGCAACGCCGCCGGCCATGACTTCCTCGAACCGGGGATCCTGTGACAGTCCGATATCCAGACTCAGTTGCAGGAGTTCCGGGCTGAGTTCGTCGGCTTTTAAATCGAGGATGCCAAGGATTTCCGAGGACAAGACAGGCCGTTCCTCGTCGTAAATCTTGGCTTCCGCCATGTTCAGGCTGAATTCATCCACTTCGACGAGCTGGTCGCGCAGCAGCCATCCGCCATTCCATTCGATGAACTCGCCGGACCTCGGGCCTGCTTCCAGGGCATACCGAAGTGCATCCTCGATCTCTTCTTCATGCTGTTCGAAGATTTCTTCCGAGGTGAGCATGCCGGCCGCGCTGAAGTCCTCTTCGCCCAGGTCGTTGAGCGGATGCTTGGTCCTGAGCTGAGCTGCAAATTCACAGATTTCATCGGGGTCGGACATCAGGACCTCAAGCACGGCAAACTTGCCGTGTTCGGGGTTGTAGCCGTTCCGAATGTCCATGACGGTGCCGGTGCGGTAGTCCATGGCGGTGAACACCAGGGTTTGGTCCTTGGCGAACTTCTTGCCGGGCTGGTACATGGTGCCCAGTTTCAGCATTTTTTCGATCTGGCTGTTTTCACGGGCCTGATAATGTTCAATCAGGCTGATGGCAAGCTTCTCGAACGATGCAGGGGTACCCAGTTGGCCGGTTGCCAGTTGTTCGTACAGAAAGTCAAGATCCCCGTCGGTGGCCGTAAACTCTGATGTCCAGAAGTGGGGGTCCAATGTCTTGCGCAACATCAATCAGGAACTCCGAGTCGGCAGGGGGGAAGCACAAGCGCGCTTAACACAGCGTCGGCCTGCGGCGGCAGGCCAACGCAACTAAAAATTATACCATTGACGGGATTTGGCTCCAGCCCCGGCCGGAAGGTCCGCGCCGTTTCGGTTGCGCGAGGGTCGGTCCTGAACCGCGAGCGACCACCGAAACGTGGCGGTGCCGCCTGTCGCCGCAACATCCGGTCCGCAACGGCCGTGACGCTGTCTGGCACTGCACGATTGGACAGCCTGTCGTTCATAATAGTCACGCGGTGGGCCACGCGGACTTGCAGGAAGCGATTGACATCAAGACCTTGGCGATGATTCTGGCCGGCGGTGCCGGAACCCGGCTGATGTCCCTGACGGATCAACGGGCCAAGCCCGCGGTACCTTTCGCGGGCAAGTTTCGCATCATTGATTTCACGCTCAGCAACTGCGTACACTCCGGCATTTCCACGGTCGGGGTCCTGACCCAGTATCAGCCGCACAGCCTCCAGGATCATTTGGGCATCGGCAAACCGTGGGACCTGGACCGCGCGCAGGGCGGACTCCGCGTGCTCCAACCCTATACCGCGCCCGATGCACAGGCCTGGTACACGGGTACTGCCGACGCCATCCTGCGCAACCTCTTTTTCATCGAGGATCACGATCCGGATGCTGTCCTCATCCTGTCGGGCGATCACATCTACAAGATGGACTATATGCCCATGCTGGAGCAGCATCGGCACACCGGGGCCGACCTGACGGTTGCCGTCAGACCCGTGCCGCTGGAGGAAACACCCCGGTTCGGCATCATGGAGATCGATGACGCCAACCGGGTCCTGGAATTCCACGAAAAGCCGCCCGGCATGGACAAGGGCAACCTGGCCTCGATGGGGATTTACATCTTTTCGACGAACCGGTTGGTGCAGCGTTTGCGGGAGGGTACGGACGAGGCTCCCCGCGACGATTTCGGCCAGCATGTCATTCCGGCCATGATCGAACACAACGATGGGGTATATGCCTTCAACTTCGATGGCTACTGGGTGGATGTGGGTACGTTGGACTCCTACTGGTCCACGAATCTGGATCTGTTGAAACCGGAGCCGCCACTGGACATGTACACGCGGGAATGGCCCGTCCTGACCCGGTCCACCGAACACCCGCCGGCCAAGGTGTCGGCCCAGGCCCAGATTTCACGGTCGCTGGTCTGCAACGGGTCGGTGATCAAGGGCAAGGTTCGCGACTCGGTCCTGAGTCCCGGGGTGCAGGTGAGCGTGGGCGCCGAGGTCGTCCGCAGCGTGCTCATGAGCGACACGTGGATTGGCCCCGGGGTGCGTGTTGAGAATGCGATCCTCGACAAGTCGGTCGTGGTCGCTGCCGGTGCCCGCATCGGCGTGTCCGACAACTGCGATCCCAACCAGGTTCACCCGGACCGGCTTCACACGGGACTGACCGTGGTGGGCAAGGGAGCCTTCATTCCCGATCATTGCGTCATTGGCGGCAACGTTCACATTGCGGCGGACGCCGACGCGTCGCACTTTCCGCCGGACGGGGTCGTGGCGGACGGTTCCACCATCGGTTGAAGGACGGCAGGTTTATGAAGTCGGCATCCTCGGACCGCATCCTGTCCCTCATTATGGCGGGGGGCGCCAGCGAAACCCTGGGCGCGCTTACGGAGGCCAGAGCCGAGCCGGCCCTGCACATCGGCGGCAAGTTCCGGCTGATCGACTTTCCGCTGAGCAATCTCACCAACAGCGAGCTGTACAACATCGGGGTTCTGACCCAGTACATGCCTCGTTCGCTGAACGACCACATCGGCGTGGGCAAGCCCTGGGACCTGGATCGTGCCACCGGCGGCATGCGCTTGCTGCAACCCTACATGGGGGGAAAGTGGGGCGGCTGGCAGAGCGGCAACGCCGATGCGGTGCGGCGCAATCTCGACTTCATCCGCAATCAGGGCGCCACGGACGTACTGATCCTGGCGGGGGATCACATGTACCTGATGGACTACCGCCCCATGCTGCGGCAGCATATGGAACGAGGCAGCGAAGCCACCGTCGGGACGCGCCACATCACGTCGCCGCACGACGCCTTTCGCTACGGGATGCTGGTGTCGGACCAGGAGCAGCGACTGCTGGCCTTTGAGGAAAAGCCGGGCCGCAGCCGCCGGTCCATGTCAAGCATGGGCATTTACGTCTTTGACGTGGATGCTCTGGCCGACGCCCTGATTTCCCATCCGGAACTGAACGACTTCGGCCGTGACGTGATTCCGTGGTTTCTGGAACGGAACGCCCGGATCCACACCTACGAGTACAAGGGCTACTGGGCGGACGTGGGCACGGTCCAGGCCTACTGGGAAGCCAACATGGGATTGATTGCCGACGAACCGGCGCTGAACCTGTACAACCGCCAATGGGTCGTGCGAACCCGTAGCGAAACACAGGCGGCCGCACGCATCGAACCGGATTCCGACGTGTCCGACAGCCTGGTGTCCAATGGATGCCGGGTGGGCGGAACAGTAAGGCACAGTGTGCTGTCACCCGGAGTGGTGGTCGAGGCCGGAGCCCGCGTGACCAATTCCGTGGTCCTGCGGAACGTGCACATCGGCGCCGATGCCGTAGTGGACCGGTGCGTTATCGACGACGACACCGTAATCGGCGCGGGTGCCCTGGTCGGGTACGGGGAGGACGAGGCTCCCAACCGACAACTGCCCGACGTGCTCAATACGGGCCTGACACTGATCGGTCTCGATTCCCATGTGCCGCCCGGCTGCAAAATTGGCCGCAACGTCCAGGTGCACTCTCGCACTGGCACAGATGCGTTTCCGTCCGAGGGAGAAGTGGTGTCCGGTGACATCATCGGGCAGGATCCCCGCCGCAGAGGCGAGCCGACAGGGGATTGACCTGTGCGTGTGGCTGGCCTCGTCCGCGGAACAGCGCGCCTGCGGTTCAATGCATGTGGAGAGGATGACAGCCGCAACCGTTGCCGGGTTCGGCGAAGGGAGCCGGTTCCCCGATGGCGCTTCCTGGAGGACGCCGGCTGCGGCCATGCGTTCACAACCGGCGACACGGTACTTGACTCGCCAGGTTGGGAGTGCCGGTCGGTTTCGCGGGTCCGGCTGCAGCCCGATTGTCCGAATTTGGTGCGGCTGTTGCTGCGCCCACGCCGAGAGTTGAGGGACGCCTATGCCTGCAGCTGACATTGGATTGATTGGTCTCGCCGTGATGGGTCAGAATCTGGTCCTGAACATGGCGCGCAACGGGTACCGCGTGGCGGTCTACAACCGGACCACCGCGCGCATGACGGAGTTCGTGAACGCCCATGCGGGTGTTTCCGTTGCGGGATGGGAAACACTCCCCGAGTTCGTGGCCGATCTCAAGCCGCCCCGCAAAGTCATGGTGATGGTGCAGGCCGGCGGTGCCGTGGACGCGGTGATCGGAGAGCTGATCCCGTTGCTCCAGCAAGGGGACTTGATCATTGACGGTGGCAACAGCCATTACACCGACTCCGAGCGGCGCAGCCGGGATGTGGCTGAGGCCGGCCTGGAGTTCATGGGTATAGGCGTCAGTGGCGGCGAAGAAGGTGCCTTGTGGGGACCGTCCATCATGCCCGGCGGTTCGAGCGAGTCGTGGGCCGAAGTCGAGTCCATACTGACCGCGATCAGCGCCAAGGCCGAGCGGGACGGCAAACCCTGTGTCGCCTACATTGGACCCAGGGGCGCCGGACACTACGTAAAGATGGTCCACAACGCCATCGAATACGGAGACATGCAGTTGATCGCGGAGGCCTATCAAATCCTGTGCGACCTGGGCGGATTGAACAACCGGGAGCTGGCCGCCACGTTCGGCGAATGGAATGCCGCGGAACTGGACAGCTTTCTGATTGACATAACCGCCACCATTTTCAAAACCCGAGACAAGGAAACCGGCAACGATCTGGTGGACAAGGCTGCCCAGAAGGGCACGGGCAAGTGGGCCAGCCAGGACGCCCTGGACCTGGGGGCTCCGATTCCGACCATCAACGCGGCGGTGGTGGGCCGCATCGTGTCGAGTTTCAAAGACCAGCGGGTAGCGGCGTCCAGGGTCTTGTCCGGTCCTGCCAAGGCTCCCGGAGACATGGATCGAGGCACACTGGTTGAAGGGGTGCGCGCCGCGCTCTATGCCGCCAAAATCAGCGCCTATGCCCAGGGCATGGCACTGCTGAGTTTGGCCAGCGACGAATACGGTTACGAACTGAACCTGGGGGAAGTCGCCCGCATCTGGCGCGGTGGCTGCATTATTCGCGCCCGTTTCCTGGATCGCATCACGGAGGCCTACGAGCGGGATCCGCACCTGCCCAACTTGATGCTGGACAGGGAATTTCGAGCCGACTTGGCGCAGCGTCTGCCGGCTTGGCGCACCATCGTGGCGGAGGCGGTCAAGGCCGGCATTCCGGTGCCGGGGCTGTCGGCCAGTCTCGCCTACTACGACTCCTACCGGAGTGCGCGGCTGCCCGCCAATCTCATTCAGGCTCAGCGGGATCTGTTCGGAGCCCATACCTACGAGCGCACCGATCGGCCCGGAACCTTTCATTCAACCTGGTCCTGAACCAATGTCCACCCAGGCCCACCCAACCACCAGTCCCGTGCCGACGGCTTCCCCGGCACGATTCTGGCTCGCGGCCACGCTTCTGACACTTGTTCTCGGTTCGGCATGGATCTGGGTGTCGGCACCTGGCCGCACATCCGCGGTGCTGGAGGACTCGGCCGGTCCGTTCATCGGCCATGCGGCTCCGTCGATCCAATTGGTGTCGCTGGAGGATCCAGCCGTCGCGAACGTTGTCAACGGGGTGGGAGTGCCCGTGGTCCTCAATTTCTGGGCATCCTGGTGCAACCCGTGCCGCCGGGAGATACCGGAACTGGTGGAGGCCACCAGGCGCGTTGGGCAAGAAGTGCGCGTGGTTGGGATTGTGATGCCGTCCGACGCGGAAGGGGCCAGGGCCATGGCGGACGAGTTCGGCATTAACTACGAACTCACGGTGGACGCGCTGGGAGGTCAGGGGCACGCTGACTACGACGTGCGCAGCATCCCAACCACCTACTTCATCGACCGGAACGGTGTCATCAGGGCCAAGGTGACGGGGGAAATGAGTGCCGCGGTCCTGACGGAAGGCATCTCGCGCATCCTGAATTGACGGCTCTGATCACAAACGGCATTCTTGCCTTGGATTGCGACGCAAACGGGTGTCGGCTTATAACGATACGCATCATCACAGTCACGCATTTGCGGACAAGGCATCGACTGTTGTGATGGAGAACCTGGACACCAGGGGTATGGCGCGGAGTGCCAAAGGCACGAAAGACGCATCGGGAACCAATGTCAAGCAATAGGATCTGAACCGCGAAATCCTGACTTCGTGCTGGAGGCAGTTGAAGCGGAAACTGGACGGCAAATGTCAAACCGTTGACGAAGTCAGCCCTGCCTACAATTCGCAGACCTACTCTGTGTATGGGCAGATCGACAAAGGCAATAGACTGTCGCGGGCAGTGTGTAGGTACTTGGTGTGCGGGTACGCTATCCACACCAATCACAACGCAGTGGTCGATGTTCTGAGTGCTTCCTGCGCTCCCGTTTAGCCAGTGAAACTACGGCGATAGTGCGGCGAAGGGGATGGTTTCACTTTCGTTGAATTGGGTCCAAGACCATAGGCGGCGGTGGGCATGCTGTGCTAAGAGGGTGTTTGGAAATGCGGCTGGGGAACTCAAGGGGGACGCAGAGTAATACCAATCCAGAATGATTATGGCGTTACAGTGTCGGCGGGCAGGTCGGTCAG
>CAZMKQ010000044.1:0-31273 GCA_964566955.1 uncultured Caldilineaceae bacterium
GACCGGCTCCGTCCATCCCTCAGGTTGACCAAATCCGGGGTACCTGAACAGTTACCAGAATCCTTGCAAATTGCAGACCATTTCCACATGGAATGCAGGCCGACGCTGGCAACGGCGATTACCAAGGGGTGAACCAACGGGTAGTGCGTCACGTGCAGGCCGCTTACGGTAAACAGACTACTGACTAATGTTGCTGCCAGAAGCAGGAGCGGTGGACCGACCATTCTGCGGCCGCCGGCATGCAACAAGGTGGCAATCGGGAGCACCAGGACGAACCACGGCAGCAGTGGATTTGAATGGATCGCACCAAGGTACCAAAGATGACTCCCGTCCAATGTTTGTTGTACCTGAGACAAGCGGATGATTAAATTCCCAAAAATCGCAGTATTGTCAACACCAAAGTAGCTCGTCGTCAGATTGCGGGAGATGGATGCCAAGGTGCCACCGGTCCGCAGGTTGAACAACAAAAAGGGCGACAGGGGCAGCAAAAACGCCAAACCCGCGTAGATGAACAAGGTAAAGGGCAATAACGCACTCCCTCCACTGTCGCATGTGTACGCGGTGCCGGATTTCCGATTCTGCCCCTGAGCTGCGACAGTGTCGATTGTTCCTCTGGACCTTCGCCACAGCCACCATCCAGCACACCCGGCAGTTAGAGGCGCAATGATCCATACGGCAAGCAGTTTTGCATAGAGTGCCAATCCGGCACAGAATGTCGCGAGCAGAAGAGCACGCTTCCTTCCATGTCGCAACCAACAAAGTGCTGACCACACGGCTGCGAATGTCAATGGGATTGTTGCATTGGTAACATAGATTCCCTGTCGTTGCCAAAACACAAAGCTTGGCGCAACAGCCAAAAACATCAAGCACACAAGGGCGGCAGGGACGATTGGCGCGACCCGGGCTTGGCTGCCCTCAGTCAGAGCCAGCCACTCCGACACTGAGCGTTCCAACGCCAAAAGGCCAAGTACGGCCAGAAACAGGGACACAATGCGCAGGTTGGGCACGTTGATGTCCGTGGCAGCCAGCAAAGGCAAGGCCAGGTAAACATTCAATGCTCCAATATAATCCTGTACCATCAAGGGCAATTGCAGTCCAAATACTGAAACAGTTGCGCCCCGAAAGGCGGTCACTGGCCTACCATAGAGCAATTCGACTGCATTGACACCGGCTTCCTTGGCTTCGTCATAGTGGAGGCCCGGCAGTTCCAACTGGTATGATGCGATGCAAAGAAAAGCAATGACAATCGCGGCTAACCAACAGAGTTGCCACTTTTGTTTCAAGGGCTTCATCCGACAATCTCAAGGTTACGGGAATGAATTCGTTCCCGAGTCCCATCGGATTGAGTAGGCTTGGCGGCAGTGGCCAAGGCGGATTTGGTAGCTGACACGTCGTCGGTTAGGACAGCGTCCACTCCCTGTCGGGCATACATTGACATTCGGACCACCGGATCCGCATCCAACGGTGCTACCAACACTTTGTGTCGGTGGGCATGCCATGCGAATAGTGGGTTTACTGCCAGGTTGGGCCACGCCGGGCCCACGAAGTCCCAGCTGCAGTCAGGCAACAACATCTTCATGGCAACCGGTCCCACGGGCAGTTGGGGACAAATATCGCGGATTGCCAGCAGGCAACGCGGTTTGAAAGATGTAATCAGCACACGCGACAGGAATTCGTATTGGACAAGGATCTCTACCAGTTTCCGTGCCCATGCGGCAATCGAAAAACGAGGATCCTTCAACTCCAGCAGCAATGCAACGTCCACCTTCGATGCCAACTCCAGCAATGATGTCAAACCCGGGACAAACTGCGTCTCCGGTGCATCGCGATCCGGCATGGTTACAGGTATCGAGACGGCCTCGGCAGCAGACAGTTCGGTCACATATGCGTCCCGGCCGGTTGTTCGCTTCAGATTACGATCGTGCAACAGGATCAATTCGCGATCCTTGGAAAACCAAAGATCGGTCTCAATGAGGTGCGCGCCTTGTTCAATTGCCAAGGCGAAGGCGTGCATGGTGTTCTCGGGCGCAACCGCCGAGGAACCCCGGTGGGCAATGACAAACGGAGCCCCGTGGGCCAGGCGCGCTCCCCGTACTTCGGCAAAGTTCCTCAAGTCGAGGTTGGCAAGCATACGAACACCATCAGGCCTTGAGCACTGTGGCCAACGCAGCCACGACCATGTCCGCCTGTTGTCTGGTGATGATCAGGGGCGGGAGCAGCCGCAGCACCCGCGGTCCGGCATTGAGCAACAAAATCCTGTAGTCCTCCAGCATCGTACGGAGGAATGGTGCTGCCCGAGAGCGCAACTCTATTCCGATCATCAGCCCCAGTCCGCGAATATCGCGGACAATTCGGATGTCGCGGAGTGCGGTTTGCAGTGCGTCCAGCAAATAAGCGCCCATTCTGGCACTGTGGCCGATCAGGTCGTATTCTTGATAGGCGGTGAGCGCAGCCAGGCCGGCGGCACAGGCCAGCGGGTTGCCACCGAAGGTGCTGCCGTGAATCCCCACGAAGATGTGTTTTTGTACGCGGTCCCCAAACGCAACGGCCCCAATCGGGAATCCGCCGCCCAATCCCTTGGCGGTGCACAGGATATCCGGCTTCAAATCATGATGCTCGATCGCGAACCACTTGCCGGTACGTCCGATGCCGGTCTGAATCTCATCGGCAATGAGTAGTGCCCCGGTCTCCCGACAACGCTGTTGGACGGCCTGAAGAAACTCGGGCGTACCCACATTCACACCCCCCTCGCCCTGGACCACTTCCAGGAATACACCGGCGGTCTCCTCGGTCACCACGTCCTGAAGGGCATCCGCATTGTTGTAGGGGATGTGGCTGACCCCGGGCAACAGCGGACCGAAGACATCCAGGTTGCGGGCATTCCAAGTGAGTGCCAAGGAACCGGAAGTCCTGCCATGAAATGCTTTTGACGCAGCAACCAGGTTCGCTCGACCGGTGGTGATCCGAGCCAGCTTGAGCGCCGTTTCAATGGTCTCCGTGCCACTGTTGAGCAGAAACGCGTAGGGAAGGTAATCGGGCATCACCTCCGACAGCTTGGCATAGAACCGACCGCGAGCTTCGCCGTAGAGAAACGAAGACAGCGAGGTGAGCGTTTCCGCCTGCCGGGACAAGGCGACCGCCAAGTCGGGATGTGAGTAGCCCAGCATCGCGATGCCCTGAGACGAAGTGAAATCCAGGAAACGATTGCCGTCGGAATCGAACAACCAGGCTCCTTCACCGCGCGCGAAGGTGATTTCCGCCCGTTTCGGGATGAAACCACCTGACATGCGTCGTTCGATTTCCCTGAGACTGGCGAAGTCCTCCGACTTCACAGACGAGTGGTGGTTCATCCGATGTGGGTTCCGTGAGCCTCAAACAATGCCTTGGTGATCGGGTCTTCCACCCGTCCATCTGCGATTACAACCTTGCCAACCCCTTGTTGCAAGGCATCTCTGGCTCCCATCACCTTCCGCTTCATGCGCCCTTCGACGAGGTCGATGAACTGGTCAACCTGATTCGGCTTGATTGACGAAATCAAGGTTGACTCATCAGGATACGACCCCAAGAGCCCCGCCACGTCGCTGAGATAGAGTAGCGTGTCTGCCTCCAGGGAAACGGCCATGTGTGCTGCGATCCGATCTCCGTCCACGTTGATGGCCTCGTTGTCGTGAGACAGGGCTGGAGGTGTCAGCACCGGCACATACCCGTCGTCCAGGAGGAGTCGAACCAGACGGGCATCCACGTAATCCACGGTTCCGGTCCAGTCGTCCCGGATTATCACCCAGCGATTGCCTTTGCGTACCCGTATCCTACTCTTGCGCGTGCCGCGGACAAGCCGCCCGTCCAACCCGCTCAAACCGACCGCATTTACTCCCCGCTTCTGCAACGCCTCGACCCACAGCTTGTTGATCTGGCCACAGTAGACCATGAGGAAGATTTCCAGCGTCCTCCGGTCCGTACGTCGGCTGGTCAGCCCGTTGCGGCCTTCAACAAATTCTGGAGGGTGGCCCAATGCTTCGGATACTGCGTTGGTGTGTTCCGCGGCACCGTGGACGAATACCAACTGTTCACCCCGGCCAACCACTTGCGCCAGATCATCGGCCACGGCTTCCATTGAGATGGACAACCCACCGCCCGCCTTGACGATCAACATGGCCCAGAACCCATTCTTGGCCAATGATGCCGTCGGTCCGAATGCCCAATCATGTTGCGGAACCGCCCGTTGCTATACTCACATGTCTTGTTGAGCTGGTACCGCCAGAGCCATTCGACGGCGATTATACGTTTGATGCATTCCCATTCCAAAGTTTACGTCACGGACATCGGTTGGCCCTCCCTGGCCGCTGAACTCGAGGTCTTGGCCCCCTTGGACGCGGTCCTGGAAATTGCACCGGACTGCACGGACAACCAAATGTCGGACTACGTGCGGGATGCCGATGCGATTATGACGTGTTGGAGAACGATTCCGCCGGCGGTGGTGTCGTCAGCGAAACAATGCCGCGTGATCGCCCGGTATGGAATCGGGCTTGACAACATTCCGGTTTCCTTGGCCACGGAGCTGGGTATCGTGGTCACCAACGTGCCCGACTTCTGCCTGGACGAACTAACGGACCAGGTAATGGCAGGCATCCTTGCGCTCTCCCGCCAACTCCCCGCCCTCGACACTTCTGTGAAGCGGGGTGAGTGGTCTCGGGCCACGTCCGTGCCCCTAAGGCAACTACGTGGCCAGACACTGGGCTTGCTTGGGTTTGGTAACACCGCCCGCCACCTTGTGCCAAAAGCGCAGGCCTTTGGCCTGGAGGTGCTTGCCTATACGCCGCGCCTCGCGGCCGCCGCCTTGCCCCAGGACGTGGCCCTGGCCAAGTCCTTCCACGATCTGTTGGAACGGTCCGACTGGCTTTCCATCCACGCGCCGCTGCTCCCGGAAACGACCGGACTGTTCGACGACCGCGCCTTTGCGGCCATGAAGGATTCCGCTGTGTTGATCAACACAGCGCGCGGTGCCATCATTGACGAACAGGCATTGAACCGCGCACTGATGTCCGGTTCCATTGCCGGAGCGGTATTGGATGTCCTGACGACCGAACCTCCTGTCGCCGACATCCCTTGGCGAGACCACCCCAATGTAATCATGACTCCCCATTCCGCATTCCTTTCCGAGGAATCGCTTCGAACCCTGGCCACTCGGACCGCCCAAAACGTCGCATCCGTGCTCATGGGCTGCATCCCGGACAGCGTCGTCAACCCAAAGGTTCTGGAACAGGACAACTGCCGGATACAACTCTGACTGCAACAGCATGGGCGGTGTGTCCATTTGGGTTGGCACGCCACGTTCGCTTGGTTGGCCAAGGTTCCGGTGCCGCTGCTCTTGGGCTTGATGGCCAATCGACGGTGGATTGGCCGGACCCGGTCCGGGACTGTGATTCATCAATGGTCAATGCAGGACGAACAGACTATGCGCACGCGGCGCGGCAGGAGCGGTGGAAATTGTTTCTATGCATCACCGAGATACCGACTGGGCAGAGACTTTGGTCGCCACAGGCGGACTGCCAGCAGGGCAAGCCAGGCAGGGGGGAAAGGACAGCCCCGGCAACAACGAAAATCTCCGATTGCACCAATCCGGCAAGCATGAAGGCGATTGTCGTGAGCGGGGCCAGGACCGCGGTGCACAGATAGGCAACTGGACGAGAACTCCGGTGGAGCAACAGCACTGCCAGACACAGCGGAACGGAGGCTGGCCAGATCACTACGAACAGCGTTGACAACAATGTGTAGTCAAATCCGAAGTCCTCTGGCTTGAAGGTAGTCCACCCGGCAGCGAAATAGACGACCAAGACCGTGACCACCAACAGGGCGAGGCCCAAGGAGAACATTGCAGTTTTGGAGCGATGTCCGCCATGGTTCCATGTCCGTTGACACTCCAGCGCCTTAGCGGGAACACAGGAACTGCCCATCCTGTCCGATCATGCCTGGACCGTAGAATTCTGGATGGGCCCGCACTGAATCTCCTTCCACGACACCGTCAGGCACGTGTTGGGATTGTCGAACTCTGAGCTCACCGGAGTCTGGCTGGTTCGCGGGCCCGCGCCAGGTAGACGGCCCGTCCAACGCGTTTAACTGCCGTACCGGTGCTGCGGTCGATGCCGGTGCTGGCCGGCAGAATCTTGACGATGGACGTCATGGCTTGTCAGAAACGAATTACACGGACACGCCAGGAGCCGGAGACAAGTCTTGGCATCGATGAGATCCCAGGCATCCCTACACGAAGCAGTTTTGAGATGATTCCTGACGGCAGCCTTGTGGCCAAGTGCAAACAGGCCGGGTGAAACGGGGACTTCCAGTCAAATTGGTATACCATAACCTCACGGTCCCCGCAAACCTGCTGGCCGAAGGGGTTGGCACTCAACCATAACGGGCCTCAACTCGCATATGCAATAGGTCTCACAAGCTGGTATATACGTCAAACAGGGACGAGATCCTTTAGGTTGTGGCTACTTGGACGAAAGAGATAAGAACTGCAGGACACTCGTGGCCATTGCCAGCCCAATCAGCCAATTCGCATAGAGAACGCTGAATTTTCAGAAAAAACATGGGTTGACAATCCGGTCACGTATTCGTGTGGAAACCGGAATGCCTCGGGGTCCAGGATTGACGAACCCGTCAGGGAATCCGGGTCTTGCAACCGTAGTCGTTGGCAATCGCGCCGGCGACTGGTGCCAATGACAACGGTGCAAGTGCGCTATCCCGTGTAGGCAGGCAACAACCCGGTGCGGCCCGGGTCCAAGTTCCATTCCGCCAACGTTGCTCGGGACAACCGACAGACCATGGTGTATGCCGGATCGTAGATATTGCCGAGGTCGTACCTGACCTGCTGCCCCATCATCAGGTGGACGGTCTCCAAATCGTAGCGGCATTCGTCAACAAGCCAGCGTGACACTTCGGTGGTCGCATGTCGTGTGGCCTGATCCAGGGGTCGGGCACTGCCGGCCACGAAAATGTCAGAGTCGTTGTACCCACGCGGCCAACTCAACCTCTGATTCTTGACCACATCAACGCTGAACTCCACCTCGGCGGAAATTTCGATTCCGGTCCCCACGATCTCACCGTCTCCCTGGAGGGCATGTACATCGCCCAGGTAGAGCAGGGCCCCCGGCACCGATACCGGAAACAGGGCCGTGGCCCCGTCGCGCCATCCACGATAGTCCATGTTTCCGCCATGAGGCCCGGGAGTGGCCGTGCTGATCGCCTCCCCTCCTGCCGGCGCCACGCCGAAGCATCCGATCATGGGGTCCATTGACTGCCATGGAAGGGCTTCGCCATCGGACACACGAACCAGACCAGCCGCCGTGTCGACGTCCCAATTCGTAATGGCAGGGGAAGGCATCGGCAACCCCTGCAGATAGTCCGGATCAAGTACGTCTCCGGCCAATATGTTCCTTGTCCATCCCGTGCTGCGATCCGGCCTGATGCCGATCAGGTGCATGACCAGGGCGTCACCCGGCTCTGCCCCCACGACATGGAACGGTCCGGTCATCGGATTGGGCCGGCCGGCCACGGTTTCGCCGCGATGGTCCGTGCCGCCGGCATCGACCGTGCGAGTCCGCACTACGTCTCCGGGTTTCAGATGACACACGGGTTCGTGCGTGCCGATGGTATTGAACCACCTGGATGGAGCAAACTCAATCAACGCCATTGGGGGCCTCCCTGGGACTGTAAGTATCTCAGGAAGCGGACAGCCGCTTCTCGTATTGCAGAATGGTCACTGTCGGCACGAAGCCCAATCGCCGGTTGATGGCCAGCATGGGATTGTTTTCTTCGTTGCCGGTCACAATCTTGGTCGCTCCTTCCCGGTACGCCTGTTCAATCGACTTGAGTTTCAGTGCGATTGCCAGGCCGCGCCGACGCCAGGCACAGCGGACTCCAGTCAACCGAATGTCCCAAACTGTCGGAGTACCCGGAGTACGGTTGGCAGCCGTGAAGGCCGCGTATGGTCCAAATCCCCCTGCCGCGTTGGTCTCGGTGTGATCGACTGCAACCATCCACGTTTCCAGCGACACACCGGGTTTGCGCAGCAAGTTGCCGAATTCGGCCTTTGTTACGGAAGGTGGACCGTACGGACGAGGAACATCCGCGTCGACATTCAACCACGCGCGGTGCAGTTTGGAGCACCACTTGGGATCGTCCTGCATCAGGCTCGGGAGGTTGTGGAAGGCAATCCCTGCTTCCTCTGCAGCTTGAACTCGCCCCATCCAAGGATCGAAGTCGAATCCCTGAACATCCAGAGCCGAGTTCAATTCGCGTTGGAGGCACACGTAGCCGTTGGTTTCAAGCCAGTCAACCCGTGCTGGCCTGTCATCGCGCACTTTGAGGCTGAGGACCCCGGCCGCCAAACCTTCGATTCGTTTCAGCACATACGCCTCCACGAGCGAGTGAATCGCCTTTCCGTCCACCATGAGGTCTTCCAGAGTAGGCCAGAGCATGAAGTCGTACGTCATGCAATCCTGGATACCTATCCAGTTCGGCTTGTACACCTGGCCGCATCCGACAATCTTCGCGTCCATGGTTGCCACGAATAGGTGCGGCAACCGGCCCTGACCTCCGGTTGCCATACGGGCTCGAAAGTGCTCCAGGGTGTCCGGAGGACGGTCAGGCACGTAGGCAGCACCGACCGCAAGCCACTCGCGGCACTCTTCGTCAACCGGCTTGAACTCCCGAATGTCGAATCCCATGCCCTCTCCTCGCGGGTATGTCGGCCCGACTTGACACCGGAATCAGTTTCCCGGTTCGGGAACGTCCGTTTCCCCCAAACCCGCGAACCGACGGGACTTCCCTCGGCTCGCGGGCATGTCCACTACATGGTGCAGTCGGAGGTCCAGGTCCCCGGGTTGTGTCGTACCGAATGGCCTCTGTACAGTCCGTGACGATCCTACAGGAGCGCGGCGACCACCGTCCACTCGGACCGAGGGGACGGTGGCGGCAGGTTACAGCTGCTTCTCGTAGTCCTGCCAGGCCGGTAAGGGCTTGAACCCCAATTTAATGTTGATGTCGTACATGGGATTGTTTTCTTCGTTGCCGGTTTCGAACCGCGCACCTCCCATCTCGCGGGCTTGGGCAATCGACTTCAGTTTGAGGGCTGTGGCAATGCCTTTGCGGCGCCAGTTCCGCCGGACGCCAGTCAGCCAAATGCCCCAAACCGACGAATCACTCAGGGCCGGGTTGACACAGGTCAAACCCGCGTAGGGCCCAAATCCAGGACCGCCTTCAGGCAACGAACTGTTGTCCACGGCGATCAGGTTGGTCTCCGGGCACAGGCTTGGACTCTTCAGCATCTTGTCGAATTCGTCAATCGGAACGGGCTTCGGTTCGTTGGGACTGGGGACATCAAGGTCAATTTCCACCCAAGTTTCGTGCAGCTTGGCATGCCAGTCCGGGTCATGCTCCTGCAGATAGGCCAGCGAATGAAACTCAATCCCCGATGCCTCGACTTGATCGATGCGGCCTTCCCACAACCCGAAGTCAAAGGAGGCCACGTCCAGCGACGAGGAGGGATAGCGCATCACCGCCGTATAGCCGTTGTTTGCCAACCAGCCGACCCTGGCCTGCCTGTCCTCGCGTGTCCCCGTCAACAGTATCTTGGTCTGCCGATCGGAAATGAGGTCCAGGACGTGCCGTTCCACGTGGGTGTGGACTGGATGCCGATCCACAACCAACTCTTCATAATCCGGGTGGATGTCGTGGCTGAATTGGATCCGGCCCTCCACCTTCAGCCAATAGGGGTCCGAGACATCTCCCCAACCGATGATGGCACCGTCCAACAAGAGGACGAATCGGGCCCTGAACTTGTCCTTGCGCGTCGTCTCGTCCCTGTACTTCCACTGTTCCAGTGTATTGGGCGGGTATTCCGGCCAGCATGCATTCCCAATCGCGAGACACGCCAGATACTCATTATCAACTGGATTGAAGGGACGGATCCTGAACTCCATGACTGTCTCCTTCCAAAATGCCAGATGTCGCCTTGCTCTGAGGGCTCGGTTCGACGAATCGGAGCTCCGGGCCTGCCAAAGGGCGCAGACTCTATAACCGGGTGGGTGGCGGTGTCAACAACGCGATGCCTCGACCAGCAGAACATCCCGCTGAACCCTTGGACAATGTCCACCGGTCCCAGTCCGTACTGTCCGAACTCCAAGGATGTCCGGCTCAACTCTCCGCACAGCGGACTTGCCTGGAGGCCACTCGATTCGGCAGATTGGGCAATCCTGGCTCACGCTCGTCGCTTTGGATTTCACCAACTGCTTTGAACGGTACGCGGTAATCATCGCTCCCGGTTCCCGGCCAACTGGGTCGCCGTTGATCGTCCCGTGCCAGCTACAGGATTTTTGGTACTGTTCCTTTTTTCCCACAAGTTCTTGACTTGCAGGGCTCGGGCCATTCGCTCTCGGCCGGTTGGGGCAGCATCAACTGCGGGCAGGCTCGAGTTCGGATTGAGCAGTTCCATCCAGTGTCCCGCTTCGTTCCCGCAGCAGGCGCTTGACCTCCCGGTAGGGCGTGTACAACGTGATCCCGTCGTCCTACAGGCGCTGCAGGATGTTGCGGGCGGCGTTGGTGTCCGCATCCAACACGACTCCGTCCAGGCCGTAAAACCGGTCCCCGCGACGCGTGCCCTGCAACAGGCCCGTGCGGGAGTCGATTTGCGACGTGTAGGCGGGGTTCACCAACACCAGCGCCGAACCTCGGCGCCGAGATATCGAGGTCAGGGTGTCGGCCATGAGGCCCTTGACCCAGCCGCTCAGACGGCGGTTGGTGTCGCGGTGGCGATACCTGGACGACGCCATGGGGGCCGTCAGGTCCTCGCAGACGATGGTGCCGGCGCGGTCGACGACGCGGTGGGCGGCGTGGCAGAGAAAGTCGCGCGTCTGCGCCGTGTGCTTCTGCTGCCGGCGATCCTACTTCCGGTTGCCGAAGTTGTGGCGGCGGATGTTGTCGGCTTTCTTGATGCGCCCGGCCGCGCGGTGCTTCTCTTCAACCGCCCGGAGTTGGTTGCGCCGCTGGCTCTTGACCTTGCGGGCATCGCTCTCCGCGGCCAGCAGGTCGCCCAGGCCCTCGCCGTGCCGTTCATCTGCGCTGTCGACATAGGCTTCGGTTAGCCCCTTGTCGACGCCGATGGTCTCCGTGTCGCAGAGCTTCGTGCAGCAGGCCGTGTCCTCGTCCAAAGAGTAGTGGATCGCCACCTGGCCGTCATCCTGCAGGACGACGGCCAGGTGGCGATGGGCAGGTGTATGCCCCGGAGCGGGATGGCGATGTGCTGGCCGCGTTCCAGGCCCTGCAGATGGACCCAGGTCCGTTCATGCCAGACCTTGGTGGTGTAGGAGCCCGAATCGGCCACAATCGGTTGGTCACGCGTGAGGTGCCGCCCTTCCACTGCTTGCGCATCTGGCGGTGCAGGAAGGAATCCTCGTCCCAGCAGTTGCGCTTCAACAGTGAGTAGAGGCGGTGTCGCTCTGCGCCGTCGCCGCGGGTCCGGTGCCAAATGGCCTTCTTGACTCACACCTTGGCGGCTTCCCGGCCGGACTGGATGTCACCCAAGGCGTCGGTCAGGGTCGCCTTGCCCAAGCGCTCCGGCAATCGTGCCAGTCGTAACCCTCGGCCATACAGGCATTGCGGATCGCGTACGCGAACTGCCGATCTGTCGTCCATCCGCTGCAGCGTTGCCAGGCATCGGTGCGGACGCGTGCCGCCAACCCGGCCATCGCCTCCAGTTGGTCGCACATCGCGCGGTTCAGGTCCTGACGATGCAGGAAGCGCGTGACCTGAGCAGGCTTAGCCACCAGCTGCCTACCGGATCTGCTTGCGGTAGGAACGCAAGCCATGCAATCGGCCGGCAAACGTGTCTATGATGGCCATCCAATCTTCGACCATCTCCGCCGGCGGGGATAGGCTCTCCAGATTGATGACCGTAAGCGTGCAGCCGTGCTCGGAATGGTGAAGACGGGCTGTGTGAAGTACTTGGCCCTGTACTGCGGACATCCATGGTCTATCCATGGTCTGGACGGTCCGGGTCGAAGAACGCGGCGTAGTCGTCGCCCATGTACCTGCAGGCGTACCGGACGATTTCATAGTTGTAGTTCTTCAGCCACGCGTTGCCGGGTGTGTTCCGCAACTGCGTGAACTGCTGGCCCAGCGTGAAAAAGGTCGAACGACCCGGACCATCAGCTTGCGGACGCCTTCCACCTGCGGTAGTCCGTCTCGTGCCCGGACACAGACGCACACGTAGGGAGGGTCCGCCTGACGGTCCGGGGTTCTTGCGTTGTAGACTTGGGAGGCTGGTCATGGTGCCTCAACCACCTGTGCCGGTCGAGGGCCTGATTACCGCCGGGCTCTCTCTTTCACAGGGATTGCAGCACAAGAGTTCGACTGTCAACTATCGGATATATGCAACATACTCTTCGCCTACAGGGCGGAAGGGGTGAATCTCAAAATCCACAGCTGTTTCGTCCCGGACAGCCCACTACTCCCACACCCCTGTTGGGTTTCGGCTCAATGGTGCGGCCCCATGCACCTGCCGCGGGACAGGAACCCCTAAAACCGGGATGTCTGCACTGTCAACCGGAAACCTGGCTGAACCCCTGCACGATTTCCACCACTTCCTGCCCGTACTGCTCCAGTTTCCAATCCGGCAGGATGCGGTATCCGGCCAGGGCGGTGACGGACATGGGGGCTTCCGCGGCGATGGCCTTGAGTGAGTGCTTGCTCAGGACGATGTCCGGATCGACGCCCCTTTCATTGGACTTGCCCAGACGCCACCTGCGGAGCGCGTTGAACAACCCAAGTTCGCGCCGATCGGTGATCGATGTTGTGGACGGTTTGAACGGACGCACCGCCACTCGTTGCCTTTGCCCTTGCTGGATGCACGCCAGAATGTCGTCCCCCAGCACGCGTACTTGCCTGCGATCCAGGCATTTGCATTGTTCAAGCGATCGGTGCGTAGTAGGTTGACTGCGAGCCAACGACAACAGTACCTTGTCGGTCACCACTCGACTGCGCGGACGGTCCCAAGCCAGCGCAACCTGCTCGCGCCATTCCCACAGGGACTTGTACACCCCCATGTGCTTCAAGGAGACCTGCTTGGTGGTCTGATGATCCCAGAAGGTCTTGTCCCGCGAACCAACCCTGGAGTAGTCGGCGGATGCGACCTCTTCCATATGGGCCAAACCTTCCGCAAGTCGGTCACAATCCGACAGACTGCGGAACAGTTTTCGATACAGTGGCACAAGATAGGCGACATCACCGCAAGCATAGGTAAGCTGGCTTGCCGTAAACGGCCGCTTGCCCCAATCGGACATGCGAACCCGTTTGCTCTGATGAACCTGGAACTCGTCCTCCAGAATCGAGCCGATGGAGGTGGAAGTCCAATTGGCCAGGCGCGCAGCGATTTGGGTGTCGAACAGATTTTCGACGCGGATGCGGAACTCCTTGTGGAGGTACCCCAGCTCGCTCTGGGCACCGTGCATGATGAACCGGCGATTTGGATCGGCAAACAACGGGACCAGACGGCGGACGTCGACGCGGTCCGGATCCAACAGCCAAAGTTCAAGTTCACCGTCGCGACCGTCCCAGCAGCGACGGGTCATGGCAAACTGCATCAAACAAATGCGCGATGCATAGCTGTGCGCGGAATTGCTTTCAGTGTCCAGGGCAACCAGCGTGTGGGCCGACAGGGCACGCTCGAACCGCTGGAGATCCGGCTCTGAATCCACCAGGACACAACCAAGGGCGTGCGTACGCCCGTTGCGCGTAGCAAGACTTACTTGGATATCGGACATGAATGCTGTAGCGGAAAGTGGCGAAGCGACATGGTGGGATGCTTTTACCAAGTATAGACGATCGGTACAGTCTGTGCAGAATGAACCCAAGAGTCTTTCCGAAATCGGTTCTGAAATCCAAAATCACCGTTTGGGACACGGTTGGGCCACAAGGCTCGAACTGCCTCGCAACAGCTCTGACAACATTGCCAATATTCCATCACGATGATCGACACAGTCGTACTTGACATCGAAGGTCGCGTGTCGTACGGGACCGATGCTGCAACGGTTCTGAAGCATCTGCATCAGGGCCAATGTCGGGCTTGGCTCGACTTCAACAACCCGACGGAAACGGAACTGGACTTTGCTTTTGAGGAGGTTCTCCCTGTGCACGAGCTGGCCCGGAAGGATGTTCAGGACCAGGAAGGCACCCCTAGGTTGGCGGAGTATCCCACTTGCCTGGTCATCGTGTTCCATTCCGTTGTGGCATCGGACATGGATCCGGTGGGCTTGGCCACGGTCGAACACACAGCCGTCCTAGGCCACAACCTCCTCATGACATTCACCTACGACGACAGGTCTCATTTCGTGGAAATGCACGATCCGGTGCACCACAGAACCGCAGGCCTGGCACAGGGAACGGTGCGGCTGTTTCACGAACTTCTTGACCATCAGGTAGGTCAAGCCAGAGGGTTGATCGAGAACCTGGTCGGATCACTTGAATCCCTGGGGGATGTGATCTTCACCCGCAATCTGTCCGCGGCCAGCGAGCATGAAATCATGGAATACATCCTGCAGGCCAGGAGCACCGCCCTGCGGCTGCAACGTATTCTGGGGCCGCAAGCGGAGCTGCTGCGCAATCTGGCGGATGAACATCGTGCATCCATCAGTCCTCAGGAACGAGCCTACTTCCAAGTGACCTTGGAGGAGGCTGTGCATCAGGATTCCTTGACGGACCTGCTCGTGGCCCTAGCCAACGGCACCATGACCACGCACCTCAACCTTTCCAACTACCGGCTGAGCGAAGTCATGAAGGTCCTGACCATGATCGCGACCGTGTTCATTCCTCTAACGTTCGTAACGGGACTCTTTGGAATGAACTTCGCGCACTTGCCCGGGACGCAGTCGCCGTATGCCCTGGTGGCGGTGGTCACCGCCTGCTTGGTTCTCACCATCGGCATGCTGTTGTTCTTCAGACGCAAGCGGTGGCTGTAGCATTGCCCCACGGAACCAGCCTCTCGGCACTCGGAGCTCCAATTTCATGACAAGTACCTATGCGTTTCGTTTGGCCGCCGGTGCCGACTACGGGAAAGTCATTGACTTGTGGATGCGGGGCGTGTCCAGCGACCGCGTCGCCATCGATCAGATTGCCAACACCTGGTGGAAGCGTCTCCTGTTCAGATATGTGGCAGGCCGCAAAATCTTCCAACAGGACATGGAAACCGCCGTGGTGCTCAAGGATGGCAACCTGTGCGGCTACTATGGGCTGCAGGCGGCAGCCGACACCATGAGCGTTTTCGACTGGGGACTGGATCTCGACTGGAGCACCGAGGGTCAGAAAGTCTTCGCATTGATGGTCGAACATATTCTTGACGACGTCTACGAGCGGAACGACGACACCGAATCACTGGTCATTGGTACGGAACGCCATGAACACGACGTACGCGCTGCGCTGGAGCTGAGCGATTTCGAACCTCTCGACTACCAGATTGCACAAATGGTGATCGACTTGCCGCTGGCGCACACCGAGCCCCGCGGTGAGATGGATCTCCACCTCACACTGCGCAACGCGCATTCCTTCGGCGATGCCATGGAGGATTGGATCCGGACGGACTATCAAGGCGACAAGAGAAAGGCGGCTATCGTCCTCCCCATCCACAATGCGCTGCCCTTGCGAACCGTCACCTACGAGATTCTCGAGGGCGAGGATCCCAAGGGATTCGTCCAGTTCTCCTCCCACAACGATGAAGCCCGATTCCTGTACGCGTTGGAACCGGGACTATGGGGCTCGCCGTTGGAACGCTTGGCCGTGACAGCCTTCTGTACGCAGCTGGCACGCAAACAACAACGGGTCAGGTTGCGAACGTTCAGTCTGGCCCACCTCCATGCCAGCCGCGAATCCCTCGCATCGCTAGGCCTGAAGTTTGAACTTGCTCCCTGGGAGCGATGGGTACATCTGCTCTTCGAGGAGGATGACGATGCTCCCGGCAACAACGATGGTTGAATCGGGACGTTCACAGGAGCCAGAAGCGGTGTCAACCCGCATCGGGAGCATCCATCCGGATACCGCTCCGGTCGATGTGCCCGCATTGATGCCACCGTGTTGTGGTTGATTGGCGCCGATAATGGAACCTAACGAAATCCGGCAGCCGGCAATGCGGCCCGCCGGTTCCCGGTCACAGCCACAGTCGAACAAAGAACGAAGCATGATGGTCCAGACAGAAGGAGTGTTCCTAAGTCGCCATTTGGGCCCCGGTATCCGGGACGAGGCGACGATGCTGGCAGCGCTCGAGGTGGACAGCCTTGAGACGCTCGTCCAACAGACGGTTCCCGCATCCATACGCCTGCCCCAGCCGTTGACGTTGCCCAAACCCCTCGACGAGCCAGAAGCGCTGAAGGAACTCCGGAGCATGGCGGCCACCAACCGCCGTACGGCATGCTTCATCGGCCAGGGGTTCCACCCTTGCGTTGTCCCCTCGGTCATTCGACGCAACATTCTTGAGAATCCGGGCTGGTACACGCAGTACACGCCGTATCAGGCCGAAATCGCGCAGGGACGGCTCGAAGCCCTGCTCAACTTTCAGACCCTGATTGCCGATTTGACAGGTCTTCCGGTAGCCGGTGCTTCGCTGTTGGATGAAGCTTCGGCGGCCGCGGAGGCGATGACGGTTTGTTGGCGTGCAAGGTCCAGACGGTCCCAAGCCGACGTCTTCCTGGTCACGAACCGAATCCATCCCCAAGTCCTCAAAGTACTCGAAACCAGAGCGCGTCCGTTGGACATCCGCGTCGCCACGGCGCCGCTGTCTGCAATGGATCCGACAGCGGACGTGTTTGGGGTGTTGGTGCAGTCGCCCGACACGGACGGCACGGTCCACGACTACCGGGAACTCGCCGAACTTGCGCACGCCGCCGGGGCCAAGGTGGTAGCGGCCACCGATCCCTTGGCGATGGCCTTGTACGCCCCGCCGGGGGAAATGGGCGCCGATGTGGCGTACGGCACAACCCAGCGTCTGGGCATGGGACCCGGTTTGGGGGGTCCGCATGCCGCCTTCATTGCCGTGAGGGACGAACTCAAGAGGCTGATGCCGGGGCGCATGGTGGGGGTTGCCCGCGACGCCGCCGGTCGACCGGCTTTGCGTCTTGCCTTGCAGACGCGTGAACAACACATCCGGCGCGAGAAGGCAACCAGCAACATCTGCACGGCCCAGGTTCTTCCCGCCGTTGTTGCCTCCATGTATGCGGTGTATCACGGACCGGAAGGCCTTGCCTCCATCGCAAATGAGATCCACCGGAAGGCCTGCACCCTCCGAAGGCAGTTGGAAGTGGCAGGTGCACAGGTGTGCCGGGGTCCGATCCTTGATACGGTCAAGATCCTGGACATGCCCGACCGGAGCCTGGATGCCATTTGGGAGACCTCACAGCGGCAAGGAATCTCCCTGCGGAGATATGCCGATGGTGCGTTGGGTGTATCCATGTACGAGGGCGTCTCGCCGGATGAGCTCGACAGGTTGCACACGGTCCTTGGGGTGGAACCGGACCGGAGAATCTCGGATTTGCCCGTGGTTCCGGCCCACTTGTCCAGGGCATCGGATTTCCTGACCCACCCGGTTTTCCACCTGTACCGGTCGGAAGCGGAACTGACCCGGTATATGACGCGCCTGCAAAAGCGCGATCTGTCCTTGACCGACGCCATGATTCCATTGGGTTCGTGCACGATGAAGCTGAATCCGGCCGCTTCGCTCGAGGCGGTTACCTGGCCGGAATTCGCCGATACGCACCCCTTTGAGGTCCCCAGCAACCAGGAGGGCTACCGTGCGTTGACTGAACAGTTGTGTGCCTGGCTGGCCGAAATCACCGGTTTTGCGGGAGTGTCGCTGCAGCCCAATGCGGGGTCCCAAGGGGAACTGGCCGGTCTATTGGCCATTCGATGGTATCTCCATTCCATCGGGCAATCCCACCGATCAGTCTGCCTGATTCCCGCGTCGGCCCATGGCACCAACCCGGCCAGCGCCCAACTGGCCGGGTTCCATGTAATGGTGGTCGCGTGCGACAAGCATGGAAACATCGATCTGGAGGACCTCCGGCGGAAGCTCGACGAGCACGGACCGCGCATCGCCGCCTTGATGATTACCTACCCCTCAACCCATGGAGTGTTCGAGGAATCGGTCAAAACCGTCACGGAGTTGATCCATGGCTGCGGCGGCCAGGTATACGTGGATGGCGCCAACATGAACGCCATGGTCGGGCTGTCGTCGCCCGCCGCGATCGGCGGCGACATCTGCCACCTGAACCTGCACAAGACGTTCTGCATTCCGCATGGCGGGGGCGGCCCGGGCATGGGGCCGGTTTGCGCAGCCGACCATCTGGTTCCATTCCTGCCATCGGACCCCGTCGGTGAACCAGCCACGGAAACGACGGGTGCGGTCGCAGCCACGGACTTCGGCAGCGGGGCCATCCTGCCGGTTTCGTGGGCCTACATTCGGATGATGGGGGCAACCGGGCTAACCAAGGCCACGCAGACGGCCATCTTGGCAGCCAACTATGTTGCCAACCGACTGGGCGACTACTATCCGATATTGTTCAAGGGCCAAAACGGACGCGTGGCCCACGAATGCATCATCGACCTTGAATGGTTGAAGCCGACAGGCCTCACGGTGGATGACGTGGCCAAACGCCTCATCGACTACGGGTTCCACGCGCCGACGGTATCCTGGCCGGTTCCCTTTACGATGATGATCGAACCGACCGAGAGCGAAAGCCTGCGGGAACTGGACCGGTTCTGTGATGCCATGATCCGAATCCACGGGGAAATCCAGGACGTATTGGAGGGCCGTTTCGCAGTCGAGGACAGCCTGCTGCGGCACGCGCCCTTTACAGCGGAGATCCTCGCGACCGAAGAATGGCCCCATCCATTCAGTCGCAGAAAGGCCGTCTTCCCCACGCAGGGGAGTGCCGAATCAAAGTTTTGGCCATCCGTCAGCCGGATTGACAATGTCTGGGGGGATCGCAACTTCATGTGCGTCTGTCCACCTCTGTCCGAATACCAGTAGCACAAGCGGATGCGGCTCACTCCCGGAGGGCAGTGGCCGGGTCGTCAAGTTCAGCTGCATAGGGGATGGAGGCAGCGGCCCCGGCGCGCGTGACACACACGGCCGCCGCACGGTTGGCGAGCGCGAGAGCTGTTTCGGCTGATCCCGACTTCATGAACCCGGCCATGAAGTAGCCGATAAAGGTGTCGCCGGCACCTGTCGTGTCGACCGTACGAACGGAAATGCCATCGACAGCGACGGTGCCCTGAGCCGAACCACAGTAGGCTCCATCCGCTCCTCTGGTGACCACCACGGTCATGTCCGGAAAACGGTTCAGCAGGTAACCGGCAATCCGTGCTGCCTGGTCGAATCCGGTCAACTCCTCCCCTTCCAGTTGATTGACGAACAGAACCGACACCTTGTCCAACGGGAAGTTGGAAGACAGGTCGTCGGCCATGGGAGCAGGGTTGTACGCCACCGACCAACCGCATTCCGCCGCCAGGCGCATCATCCCGGGGACTTCGCTGGTTTCGTTCTGAAACAGGACCCACCCCGGCTGCTCCTGGCCATCCAACACGCCAGCCAACTGTGCAACCTTAACCGTTTGGTTGGCACCGCCGTAGATGAATATCGAGTTCTCCCCTGCGCGGTTGACCTGGATAATGGCATGTCCACTGGCTATATTTTCGCGAACCAGTACCTCTGACACATCTACTCCGCTCGCCGCCAGTAGGTCCGACAGAAACCGTCCTTCCTGCCCAATACATCCCAGGTGTTTCACTTCAGCACCGGCCCGTGCGGCTGCCACCGACTGGTTCAGACCCTTGCCGCCACCAAACTTCGCATAGTCTAGAGTGTGAATTGTCTCTCCTGGCCGGGAGATTTCCTCGACCTGGTAGACATGGTCGATGTTCAGGGATCCAACGGTAACCAGCATGACTTTCTCCTGCAGATCATGGGCAATTCCGGCTAGGCCAGCAGTTCGAGCAGCGGGTCCGCGTGGCGCGTTTGGAGCCCATGGAGCACCTCCGCCATCGCCTGTGCCAGTCTCTCGAATTCCGGGAAGTAGGCCAGATTGCGGGTCTCGAACGGATCCTCAATCAGATTGAACAGCTGGCGATAACCGGGCACAATGCCTCGCTTGCGTTGCCGGTAGTAGTGAACCAGTTTCCACTCGTCGGCAATGACACACCGGTGCACGTGCCGGTACGCAGCCATGAGGCATGCATCCAGGTTGTCGGGGGCACCGGAACGTCCCTGCCACAACCTGTGGGCGGAAAGGCCCGCGGGCACGGGCAGGCCGGCCAACTCGCAAAGGGTGGGGAAAACGTCGGCATGGGTCACCAGGCCCGGAACCATGGTTCCCGAGCCCACGCCTGGCCCCCGCAGCACACAGGGAATGCCCAGACTGTGCTCATACATGTTCTGCTTGCCCATCAGTCCGTGCTGTCCGATGGACAAGCCATGATCCGCCAGGTACAACACCAACGTGTTGCCTGCAAGGCCAGTTGCTTCAAGCCTGTTCAGAATGTCGCCGATCCGCAGATCCAGGTGGGTGATCATGTCGTAGTAGTCGGCAAGATGGCTTCTGATGCGGTCAGGCGGCCGCGGGGTTTCTTCCAGCAGTTCGTCCCGAATTTCGGCCACCTCGATGTCGAATGGGTGTTCGGAGTAGGTGTTGGGGGGCAGTTCCATGGTTGCCGTCGCCTGGCCGTATGCCCGTTCCCAGTAGTCGGGCGGCGTGCGCGGATCATGGGGAGCCGTAAACGCGGTATACAAAAAGAACGGCTCGTCCCCCGAGCGGGTTCCAAGAAACTCGATGGCGGCATCCGCAAAGAGATCGGTCGAATGTTCCCGACCCACTTGTGCGGCATCGGCCGGATAGGACGCGGTCTCGTCGTAGCGATGGACGGGAACTGCATCGTGGTCGGACATCCCGCCCAGGAAAATCCGGTCGCCGCCGGCAAAACACCGGTTGAAGCTCGCGGCATCGTTGTGCCATTTGCCGATGCCGTAGGTTGCATAGCCATGTTGGCGGAAGTGCTCGGGCAGCAGGGGCTTGTCCGTGCGCAGGGCCTGAAGGCCGGGATAGTCGTTGTCGGTCTTGCTGACAACCGCGTCAAAGGTGGACAGTCCGGTCAGCAGACTGGCGCGGCTGGGCACGCACACCGCCGGGGTCAGTCCACCCATGGTGTAGGCACGGGTGCACCTGAGGCCGTCGGCAGCCAACCGATCCAGGTGGGGGGTCCTCACGGGTTCGCGCCCTGCGCTCCCGAGAGCACTGGCGCGGTGATCGTCTGCAACCAGCACGACGACATTGGGTCTGGTTTTCATAAGCACACGCAACTTCACCTGCTGTGGTCACAGAACAGGCCAACCGGCATCCGCGCACCATCATACTTCCGGATTCTGTCGCTGGCACCGGAACGGTGCAGGAGGGCGATGGGGTTCCGCCAATTTTGATCCGCCGGTTGCCGGGCAGGTCCTGCGTCAAGCATGAACCTGTCGATGCCTGACCGATTGCTTCGGGGCTTCTATGCCGACAGTTGCCAGTCGAATTCTTGTACTGCAATTCCTGTGAAAGAGAGGATCCGACTGCGCACCGGGCCCGCGACCGGGTACAGTGATGGGGACACCGTAGCCAGCACCCCGAAGTCTACAACGCCAGAGTCCCGGACTGTCATGCGGACGCTGCGCGCGCGTCTGTATCCCGGCACGGCCGCGAACGGCCAGTACCTCGAACAACTGGCGGAAGCCTACCGGTTCGCCCGGAACCACGTGCTGGCCGGGCACGAGACGGACCACCGCGCGTGGAAGGCGGCCGGCGATCTGGGGAGGGACCGCGCAGTCCGACCTTCTTCACGCTGGGCCGGCGGTTCACGCAGTGGCGGAACGCACCCGGCAACGCTTGGCTAATGATTACAGCTACGAAATCGTCCGGTATGCCTGCCAGTACCTGGGCGACGCCTACGCCGCGTTATTCGACCCGGACCATCCGGACCGTGGGCGTCCGCAGTACAAGGCCAAGTACGACATACAGCCCGCCTTCACCATCCCGTTCGATATCCGGATCAAGGACGGGATCCTGTACCTTCCCAAGCGGGGCTGGACGCTCCTCGGCCCCATTCGCCGGTACGCCAACGGCCAGCCTCTGACAGTGCGGGTCAAGCAGGAGGCGGAGGGTCGGCAGCCGAAGTGGTACGCCTACATGATGTTCGAGGTGCCGGTCGACCACCCCGATGTATGTGGCCCGCGGAGGAAGGAGCCGTGGGCGTTGACTGCAACTTGGGCCAGGCCACGGACAGCACCGGAGCCGTACACGCCATCCCCGACATGACCGTTGAGGACGCGAAGAGCAAGCGGTACCAGCACAGGATGGCCCGGCAGCAGAAGGGCTCCAATCGCCGCCGCGGGACCGGCGGCAAACCGTGCAAGCTGGCGTACAAGGCCGGGCGCGTAGTGTATGTGGACCCGGCCTATACTTCGCCAGCCGGCAGCCGTGGCGGGCCCACCGCCAAGTCAAACCGACCGTCGCAGGCGGTGTTTCGCGGCGGAACCTGCGGGTTCCGGACGCACGCCGGCCACAATGCGGCTCTCAACATCCTGGTGCGGACGGGACTTCCGTCCGCCCCCGTTTCGGCCCGCGGGACTGGGGCTGCTGCACGGCGAGGAGCGCTCCCTCCCTGGTCGGTCGCAAGGCCAACCACTAGGGATTCCCGCGACCCGTAAACTGGATATGCATGGAGTCAACCATCGTATATGAGCCCCATTGCTCCTTCAACGGGATCGCCAGACCGCAACAACCCCGCCTCAACCGGGCTGCAAGCTGCCTGAAAAGGCAGCGTCGGTCGAAACCTGACCGGATTGGACGCGCACGCGGCACCTGTTAAACTTAACCCTTAAGGACTGTCGCGCGACTGGGCGACAGAATCACCTTCCAGGAGACATCCATGAACGTACAACTGACCAGACGTTCGTTTTTGCGTGCTGCGGCCGCAACGTTAGGCCTCGGCGCGCTGTCGGCCTGCGCCGCGCCCACCGGTGCACCGGCCTCGAGCGACACCGGTGCGGCCACCATGGAGACGGTTGAGATTGCCTGGTACGAATGGGGCGACGTGCTGGACAAGGACATTGCCGATCGCTCCATCGCGGACTTCCAGGCCGAAAACCCCCACATTACGGTCCGGCTGGAACAGGCCCCGGGCCAGTATTACGACAAGCTTCAGGCCGCCCTGGCCGGCGGCACCGCCGCAGACATCATCAACAACCAGACGTGGCTGTGGCAGAGCTTCTCCGCCAAGGGGGTCTACCAACCCCTCGACGAACTGCAGGCCCGGGACTCCTACGACACGCCATTCCCGGCTGCCTGGGACAGCGTGTATGAAACCCAGACGCGCTTCCGCGGCGAACTGTACGGCATACCATGGAACATGAACTCCATGGTCATCTTCTATTCCAAAAAGCCCTTCGACAACATGGGGTTGGACTATCCCACCGACGACTGGACCTACGAGGACTTTGTCCAGCTGACCATTAACCTGACTGGGGAAGTCGATGGCCAGCAACAGTTCGGATACCAGACCAACTCATCGTATGAACGCTTGGCCTGTTGGATGCGGCTCAACGGCGACAAGGAATGGGACCAGGAGATCGAACCCAGGGAGGCACTCTGGGACACGCCGGCCATCATGGAATTCATCAACTTCCAGCTGTATGCCTGCATCAACGAGTTCGGTGTCAGCCCCACTCCCGCCATGATGGAGGGCGGCAACAATCAGATTGACTCCGGCAATGTGGCCATGAAGATGGAAGGGCCGTGGTTTTTCCCGAAGATGGCCTGCCGGGAGTGGTCCTGCACCGACGAGGCGATGGCCGAGAACTACGTGCCGTTCGGTGTTGCGCAGTTGCCCAAGGCATCCAACGGCACGCGCGCCCACATGGTGTTTGGCCATGTGCTGCTCATGAACTCCCGCACGGAGCACCCGGACGAGACTTGGGAATTCCTCAAGTTCGCAGGCGGGGAAGGGGCCCAGAAGTATGTGGCACAGTCCGGACGCCAACCGGTAACGCCCGACTTCAACGAACGCCTGTGGAAACCGTCCACGATCGAAAAATGGGGCCTGGAAAATCCCCAGCCACTCATTGACGCTTTCGAGTCGGGCATCCTTCACCTGGCAGGGGAAGTGGACGACCGCTACATCACGGCCGAAGCATACGGCCCGGCCCGGGACCGCATGGTGGCGGGCGACGCCGATGCCTTTGAGGTGGTCCCTGAATTGAACGCGAAGATTCAGGGCCTGTTGGACGAGTACTGGGCCAACCAAGGGTAACTCCCACGGAACCGTTTCGCGGAGCGGCAACCCGGGTTGCCGCTCCGTTCTGTCATACAGCCAAGGACATGCAAGATGGAACCGATGCAGGTGTCCAATGAACAGTTGAAGTTTTTCCGGGACAACGGCTACGTGGTCCTGGATCCCATTGCCAGCCCCAAGGAGCTGGAGACGCTGAGGCGCATCTACGACGAACTGTTCGCCCGCCGGGCGGGACGAGAGCAGGGGGCACAGTTTGACTTGGCGGGCGCCGACGAAGAGGACGCGGAAGCAACCCTCCCGCAAATCCTGGGGCCAACCCGTTTTGCCCCCGAGCTCAATGACATGGAATTCAAGAAGTTGGGGGCTTCCTGCGCCCGCCAGTTGCTGGGGGACGAAGTCGAAGGCGGCGACCACGCCATCCTGAAACCTCCGTTCATTGGTTCGGACACTCCCTGGCACCAGGACGAGGCCTACTGGAATCCGTCGCTGATCTATTCCGCCCTCAGCATTTGGATGCCGCTGCAGGACGCCACGGTGGAGTCGGGATGCATGCAGTTCGTGCCCGGCAGTCACCGCCAGGGAGTTCTGCCGCACCACCCCATCAACAACGATCCGCGCGTCCATGGTCTGGAAGTGGACGACTTCAACCAGGAGGCGGTCGTCGCGTGTCCGATTCCCGCCGGGGCCGTGACGGTGCACCACTGCCGCACCCTGCACTACGCAGGCCCCAACCTGACGGCGAAGCCGCGGCGCGCCTATATTCAGACGTTCAGCCTGCGCACACGGACGCGCGAAGCACCTCGGGATTTCTACTGGCAAAGAATCCAACAAACGGCTCGGCAGTCCCGAGCAGAAGAATTCGAACGCAAGTCCGCCGATGGGTGAGCCCTGCAGTTTCCGGAACCGGTTCGGCACACCAGTCTGACGCGATGACCGGGCGGGGCGCGAAACCCGGCAGATCCGCCGTGGCACGGCGCCAGGCGTGGGAAGGGCGGATTTTCGCGCTGCCCTTCATCCTCGGGTTCCTGGCGTTCTGGCTGTACCCAATGGCCTATTCGGTGTACCTGGTTTTCCAGGATTGGGACCTGCTGTCTCCGCCCTCATTCGTGGGGCTGGACAACATAACGGAGCTGTTTCGGGACGAGTCCATAGGGATTTCCCTCGGCAACACGTCCTACTACACCTTCATCGGCGTCCCGCTGCAGCTTGTCCTGGCCCTGGCGCTGGCCCTGCTCCTGAACGTCAAGGTACGAGGCCTGGCGATTTACCGAACCCTGTTCTACCTGCCGGCCATGACCCCGATCGTGGCCAGTGCCATCGTCTGGCTCCAGATTCTCCATCCTGAGTTCGGCATCCTGAACAGCTTCCTGCGGAACTTCGGGATTGAGCCTGTCAACTGGCTGTTTGATCCGCGCGCTGCCAAACCGGCCTTCATCCTCATGACGCTGTGGGGTGTGGGTCCGCAGATGGTGATCTTCCTGGCGGGTTTGCAGGGGGTTCCCCAAAGTCTCTACGAGGCTGCGGAGATCGATGGTGCCAGCCGCTCCCAGCGGTTCCTGTTCATCACCATTCCCATGATTTCGTCCATCACGTTCTTCAACCTTGTGGTGGGTGTCATTGCCAGCTTCCAAGTATTCACGACAGCCTTCATCATGACGCGGGGCGGACCCCAGAACGCCACACTGTTCCTGGTCCTGTACCTGTATCGCAACGGGTTCCAATACTTCAAGATGGGTTATGCCTCGGCCATTGCCTGGATGCTGTTCGTCATCATCGTGGCTTTTACCGTGATCCAGTTCCGATTGGCCAGCCGATGGGTCTATGAAGAAGGGGCACCGGCCTGACGGCAACCCATGACAGCCCACGCGGATACATCCACAGCCAAGCATCCGGAACGCAACCATCCCCGCCGTGCCATCGGCAGATTGGGTGGGGGGCGGTCGGTCCGCTCCCTCATCCACGTCTGTCTGCTGGCGCTTGGTTTTGTGTTTTCGATCCCATTGCTGTGGGTCGTTACCACATCGTTCAAGGGTCAAGGAGGGATCTTCACCTACCCCATCGAATGGATCCCGGACCCCATCGTGTGGTCCAACTATCCCCGGCTCCTGCAAGTGCTCACGTTCTCGGGTTGGCCCGGCATCGTCTTCTTTTTCCGAAACACGTTCTTCATTTCCATCCTGGCAACCGCGGGGACCCTTGTGTCCTCCATCCTGGTTGCCTACAGCTTCGCCAGATTGCAGTGGCCGGAGCGCAACTTCCTGTTTTCCCTGAGTCTGGCCACGATGATGCTGCCGTCGGTGGTCATTCTGATCCCCACCTTCCTGTTGTTCCGGGACCTGAAGTGGCTCAATACGTTCATGCCCATGATCGTGCCGTTCTGGTTCGCCGTGCAGGGGTTCTACATCTTCCTGCTGCGGCAGTTCTTCCTGGGCCTGCCTGCCGAACTGGAAGAGGCTGCGCGCATCGACGGTGCCAATTCGCTGCGCATTCTGTGGGGGATCGTCGTCCCCCTGTCGCGGCCGGCCATCGTAACAGTGTCGATTTTTTCCTTCCTGCAGCACTACAACGAATTTCTCAGCCCTTTGCTGTACCTGAACGCAGTCGAGAAGTTCCCGATGGCGCTCGGCATGCGGATGTTCCAGGGAACCTACACCAACGACTGGCCGCTCATGATGGCGGCTACGGCCACTTTCATCCTGCCGACCATCTGTCTGTTTCTGATGGCTCAACGGCACTTCATCCAAGGCATTCAGCTGACTGGTCTGGCCGGACGATAAACCAGTAGCTCCGCGATGCGGTGCGATGATGCCCAAGAGTGCCCCTGCGATGGCGGCTGAAGATGGGCCTACACGTTGAATCGGAAACGAATCACGTCTCCATCCACAACTTGGTACGTCCGGCCTTCGGTGTGAACAATCCCCTTCTCGCGTGCCAGACGCTCGCTCCCCGCCTGCTGCAGAGAGGGAAAGTCCACCACGTCGGCACCGATAAATCCACGCGCAAAATCCGTGTGGATCCGACCCGCCGCCTCTACTGCCGTACTCCCGTTCCGCAGTTCCCATGCCCGGACTTCCGCATCGCCAAGGGTGTAGAACCGGATCAGGCCAAGCAATCCAAAACAGCCTGTAACAACCCTGTCCAGGCCGGAGTCAACCAGTCCCAATTCCTTCCGGAACAGCTCCCGGTCCTCCTCCGGCAGTTCCAGTAATTCGGACTCGACCGCGGCATCCAACAGGACCGTTCGATGTCCCTGGAGCTCCATGCCGGTTGCAACATCTGCTGGACGCATGCCGCTGATCACCCCGTTCTCCGCGTCCCCGTGGTTGAGCAGCACCAGTTCCGGTTTGCCGCTGGCGAGGCCCAAGCCCTGATCGAGCCGTGCGGCGTCCCGGGACTCCCACTGGCCGTAACGGTTCGCAGGCTGGCCGTTCTCCAACCAGGCACGCAATTGCATGGCCATGTCCAACACGAGTCCCAGCGACCGATCCCCTCTGACTTCCCGCGTCAAACTGCCAATGCGGGTCTCCAGGATCTGCAAGTCCGAGAGAATCAACTCCTGATGCACCACCTCCAAAGCCGTCAGCGGATCGCCCTGCATCGAATCTCCATCCCTGCCGAAACACCCCACCACATGCAGCAGGGCATCGCACTCCCTTACCTGTGCGAGGAACCGATTGCCGAGGCCTTCACCCCGCGAAGCGCCTTTGACCAAGCCGGCGATGTCCAAGACTTCGAAGCGCACATGGATTCGCCGCTGCTGCCCGGTCAGATCACCCAGAACCGCCAGCCGATCATCCGGAACTTCCACGAGCGCCCGATTGGGCTCCACCGTGGTAAAGGGATAGGAAGCCGTCTGGGCTAAAGGCGCACCGGCCAAGACGTTGAACGTGGTGCTCTTCCCGGCATTGGGAAGCCCGATCAAACCAACACTAAGTGACATTATGTAAAGTGCAAATGATTTCCGGTCCGATTGTTAGGAACACCACTGAGCCGCCAGGTAGTAGAGTCAGCCGGCACAATCCAAGTGCCCTCTTGGCCACGCCACGTTCAGGCAACACACCGTACACCGAATATGAACTTCATCATCTTCATGCCGGATGAACTCCGGGCCGAAAGCATGGGTTGCTACGGGCATCCGTTGGATGTTACTCCCAATCTTGATGCGTTCGCGGCTCAGGGCACCCGGTTCGACCAGTGCCACGTACAGCACACCGTCTGCTCGCCTTCCCGCTGCAGCATGCTGACGGGGTGGTATCCCCACGTGAGGGGACACCGCACGCTGTGGCACCTGCTGCGGCCCGATGAACCCAATCTGTTTCGCTACCTGCGGGAGGCCGGCTATGACGTGCATTGGTTCGGCAAAAACGACGCGTTGAGCCCGGAGAGCTTCGCCTCCAGTGTCAACGAAGCCGGCTCCAAGGGTCGTGGCTACCCGTTTGGGCCGTCACCTTGGAGTCCGGCAGACCCCCAATACTACAGTTTCCTGCACGAGCCATGGGCCGATTCCCTGGACCACCATTCTGACCAAGCCAACGTGCAGGCGGCGATCGACATTCTACGGAACAGATCCGAAACGGCCGATAGGCCGTTTGTCCTGTACCTCCCCTTGATCTACCCCCACTGTCCCTACTCGGCTCCCGAACCGTGGCACAGTCGATTTCAACCGGAACAGGTGGTGGACGGCCTTCGGCCCGCCGATCTGCCTCGGAAACCCTCTTTCCACAGCGGCATGCGGGAACTCCGGCGCCTCGACCAGTGCGCGGAGGACCTGTTCGCCAAGGTCAACGCCGTCTACCTGGGCATGACGGCATTCAACGACCACCTGTTCGGCAGATTGATGGACGAGCTTGAGTCATCGCCCTTCCGGGACAATACGACCGTGCTGTACCTCTCGGACCATGGAGACTATGCGGGCGACTACGGCCTTGTGGAAAAATGGCCAAGCGCAGCCGAGGATGTAATTACCCGCGTGCCTCTTATCATCCGCACACCGGGCGGCCGGGAGGGCCACGTCGTAACCGAACAGGTCGAGTTGTTCGACATCATGCCCACTATCCTGGGGTTGGCGGGAGTGGAAGCCAGACATACCCACTTTGCCCGGGACCTGACTCCGCAGCTTCACGGCAGGGCGGGTGATCCCGACCGGATGGTGTTCACCGAAGGGGGCTACGATCCGCACGAACCCCATTGCTTCGAGGGGCGCAACGAGGACTGGGGAGAACTCCACCCCTATTGGCCCAAGTTGACGCTCCAACAGCGGGATGCCGGAACGATTGGCAGAACAGCTACGGTCCGGACCGCCACCCATAAGCTGACCCGTCGCAACGGAGACATCTCGGAGCTCTATGACCTGGTCGGCGATCCGCTGGAGACGGTAAACCGGATTGACCAGCCCGAATACCAAGACATCCAACGGGAGCTTGAACTGGTGTTGCTGGACTGGTACCTGACCACGAGCGATGTCACACCGTTCGACGAGAATCCGCGTGGCCACACGTTTCGGAGTCGGCTATGACCGTACCCCCACTGGTTCCTCGCCGAACGAACCACGCGTGTTTTGATCCTGGCACCGCAAGTCAACTGGATGGATTCCGGGACCGCCTGAGCCATGTGAGGATCGCGCTCTGCGACATGGACGACACGCTCTTGGATGGCCGCAAACGGTTTCCGCGCAGGACCGAGCAGGCCGTGCGGCGCTGGCTGGATGCCGGATACGAATTGGTTCTGGCCACGGGCAGGCCTCCCCGAAGGGCCCGCGAAGTCTCGGATTGGCTCAACTTGCGGCCCATGATTTGCTACAACGGCTGCTGGATTGAGCATCGGCGCCAGGTTCAGTACCGGCGACAGATGTCGCGCGAGACTACGCAAGCGGTTATCAGATGCCTGTTGGACGCCTGTCCGGATCTGTGGATGGGCATTGAATCCCACGACGTTCTCTATGCCGCTCAACCACAGGATCGTTGGCCTCACGCCATCCTGTGCGATCCCGTGAACTTGGATGTCGAAGCCGCGAAAATCTTCTGCCGCTTCAGCCACCTGACCGAAACCCAGCTGCAGGCCGTCCGGTTGACCGCGCCACCAGGCACCCGACTGATGGAATCCGCCAAGTACAACCTCCTGCAATTCATGGATCAGGCGGCCGACAAGGCAGTTGCCGCCGCGTGGTGGTTGGACCAAAATGGCATGGACATGGGCAATTGCATTGCCCTTGGGGACGACACCAACGACGTTCGCCTGTTGTCCGAGGCTGCCATTGGCATAGCCATGTCGGATGCGGTGCCGGATGCCGTTGCCGCATCCGACATTACCGTTCGGAATTCAGAATCCGAAGGCGTTGCCATTGCCCTGACCACCATCCTTGAGCTGGCAGGACCGGCGCGTTTCCCAACGTCCAGATAACTTGCCCAGGATCTTGCACCTTATTCTGCTATGCGAAAACAAAGTCTGAAAAGGTCATCATGTGGTCATGACGCAAGTAATCGGGACTGGTTTTCCACTTGGTGCCGTTCCCCTTGCCAACAGCCAAAAACGCCATCCGTCGAGACTGGCAATCATTGATTTCGCATTTTGATCGGCGTTGAGCCGCCGTTGCCGTCAACTTCGCACAATCCGACAACCGGCATCATGAAGCATCAACTGCTCGGACTGGCTGATCGCTTGGCTCGGATCAAGGTGGTCCTGTGCGACCTTGACCACACATTGCTCGATGCTGATCAACAGGTTCCTCCGGGTACCGATGGCCTTTTGGATCGGTGGCTGTCGGCCGGGTACGGGTTTGTCATCGCCACGGGCAGGGAACCTCGCCGCGCCCGCAACCTTTCCCCGGTTCTGGGCCAGTGTCCCTTGATTTGCTACAACACGCCTAATGTGGAATTGGGAGTTGACCAAAAAAGGGGAAGCCACGCAGAATGAA
>CAZMKQ010000045.1:0-30967 GCA_964566955.1 uncultured Caldilineaceae bacterium
GGCGGTTCCACAGGGTGTACTGGCCGCCCAGCATCTCCAGCAGGTTGGCTTCCAGCCGTTCCGGTGCATCGGCCGGAGTGCTGGCCATGTTCAGCCGGACGACCGGATGGAAGCCCCGGCTCTTGGCCGCATCCGCCGCGGCCGTGCCGTGGAACAGCTCCGCCTTGCTCAGGGTGGGCGGCGGGTTGTGGCCGTTCAGGTAGCGGGGATCAATCGGCACCTCTCCCTGAAAGAAGGCTTCCAGGGTCGTTACCAGCAGGGACTTGCCGAAGCGCCGGGGACGGGCCAGGAAGATGTACTTGTTGTTCAGCAGTGACGGGTTGTGATCCGTGGGAGCCAGCAACGAGAGGAGATGTTGCGTCTTGTCCACGTACAGGCCGCCGCCATGCCGCAGCAGGATAAATTCGGACTGATCCGGACGCAGGAATGGCAGAGGGCTTGCGGACGGCACGACCATATTCCATCGGTTACGGACTAGATGCTTCGATCCTACAACTATCTCTGAGGAACGTCAGGCTGTCTGAATTTCCAACCAATGGTGATATCGCTGGAAGTTCCCGACGGGCTGTTGGCAGGCAGTGGTCCAAGCTGTTGATCCGATCCCCCCAAGGCTGAAAGCAGAAGTAAGTGCCCTGCTGGAGGGCATGGATTCGCGACCGCCTTGACCTCAAGCATTTGAGCAGGCCATCTTGAAGTTCGGGCGTGTCGTCCGCGGCCCGGGGGCCGAACTCTGCGCAACGGAAATTCCGACACGCGCACCGTTCAACTGACCCGGTGAGCAGACTTTGGAACCGGTTGTTCCCCAACCCTGTCCTCCAGGCCCGGGGCAATTGTCAGCAAGGTTGCGGTTTGCCAGTCCCGCGGCGGCACGTGCGGCTCAAACCGACGGCGTACCAGCACCTGGCCCAGCAGTGCCACCGCCACGCCGATATAGATGAAGCTGCCGGTGACCCAGATGATGCCGCCGCTGATCATTTGGTCCTGAACCGCGGTCAAACGTTCCAGGGAGTTCGCGGACAGGTAGTAGCTGTAGGTGGCTTCCTGGCGGAAGGCCAGCGTCACGCCGGTAACCATATTGGCCACTTCGCCTCCCACGATTAGATACAGGAACCGAAGCCAAACCGGAAGCGGCCGATGCAGGTGGGGATGTGCAGCCATGGCGTGCCACCAGAACATCATGAAGGCCGCCCAGAAGGGCGTCAGGGAGGCGTTGGCCCAATGGGGTCGTTCCATCAACCAGTTGACGGTCGCACTGTCGTGCCAGAGTGCGAACAGGCCTACGGTCAGGAGCCAGACCGGTCCGGGACCGGTAGCCCAACGGAGTGACGTCCACCACAGGGATGGGCCGTGCCACCAAGTCCCCAGCCTGCTTTGACGATCGGCGGACACAAGATGCCACAGCATATCCAGCCAACGACCGTGCAACAGCAAGGGCGGTGCCACGATGCCGGCCAATGCCTGTTGGAGGGTTCGGGCATACAGGTAGTTGAACTTGAGTTCTGCCAAGGGCGACGCGAACGCGAGCCAAAGGCACACAAATCCGAGCACAAATACGGCTACCTGGTACCGGGCAGGCCGGTCCTGCGGCGCCAGACGGGCTCGGCCCGCGAAATAGGTGGCCAACACGACCAGCAGCAACGCAGCCGCGATTGGATGCTGCGTCCAGTCGTGCAGATGGCGGAGCCCGAGGTCCACGTTCGGTGTCTGTGAAGAGTCCAACTGTTGTGTCCCTTGGCAGTATCGCACGCGCCGATGCCCGCGACATGCCCCAAACGGCCGGGTTTCAATTGGCAGCGACGGTCGCGTTGGCCGACAAATTCAGGTGCGGAGTGCGAATCACACCCTTTCCTGCGGAACCGATTCGGTCTGGCTTGCCACCAAACCCGTGTTGTCGCGCTACCATTGTCCTTGGGCCTGTAGGCATGCCTACCGCGCTTGATCTCTTCAACCCCCACCATCGGATTTGGTCGTCCGTTTGTTCATGTCTGCCACCACTTCCCGCCGCACGTTCCTGAAGGCTTCGTTGGTTGCGACCGGACTGTTGCTGTCCGCATGCGAACCCTCCGCCATTGCTCCGGCAGCCACGGCCGCCGGTGGTACCGAGGTGGATGCGCTTCTGTATGTCGGCTACCCCTTGGACGAGGCGCGCATTGAAGCGTTCGGGCTGTTCAAGCGGATTGCTCCCGACTTGGACATCGAGGCGATTGAAATTGATTCCGCCTGGGACGACATGCAGGTTCAGGTCGGAGCAGTTCTCGCCTCGGGCAATCGCATCGATCTCCTGCCGATCGCCACCCATGGTTTGCCCAGGCTCTGGGCCAGTTCGGGCCAGTTGCTGGATTTGCGCCCCTGGCTTGCGGATGCGTTGCAGCCCGCGGCCACGGAATTCCCTTCCGCGCTGTTGCAGGCCTACGCACGGGGGGAGGCACTGTACGGCCTGCCCCTTGAGTTCGTGTCCCATGCCGTGCTCCTGAACCGAACGGTGTTTGCAGACGCCGGCCAGCCCCTTCCTGGAGCGACCTGGACCTGGCAGGATTGCCTGGAGTTGGCCTATGCCCTGACCCGCCGGGGAGGCAGCGACGCGACCTGGGGATGGGGTACGGAACTGGATGTGGCGGGAGCGGAACACTGGTTGTGGGCGAATGGCGGCCCCGGCCTGTTTGACCGGTCGGCGGCGGACTTTGCCAACCCGTCCGCTTCGCATCAGGCCCATCATGCGGCGTTGGAATGGCTCTCCCAAATGTGGCTGTTGCACAAAGTGGCTCCCGGTCCCGAACAGTTGCGCAGTCGCAGCCCGGCATCCCTGAAGTTGTCCGGCAACCTCGCGATGTGGATGGCCTCGTCACTGGATGTGCGGTTTCTGGAGGACCAACGCGATCGAGTGGATTGGCAAGCGGTTCCTGTGCCAAAGGCCCACGCGGACGGACCCAGTGCCACCATGGTTTGGAGTACGGGCCTGGCCGTCGCCAGCGACACCCGGTTCCCCGACGAGGCAGCCCAGCTGTTGGCACACATGACCACCGGGGAAGGGGCGGCGCGCATGGCGCAGGACAGTGCTCATCCGGTGGCCGGAAAGCCGGATCTGTGGGTGACTGAAGAGCGCCGTGCCCGAGGCGGTTCCGTGTTCGTGGATTTGCCGCGCACGGCGGACAGGGTCGGAGACAACTCCCTGGGCTCCAACCACCGGGAGTTGCTGGAGGCGGTGGTGGAACCCAATTGGAAAGCCGTGTTCGCAGGGGCAGTCCTGCCGGAAACCGCTCTCGCAACGATGGACGATCAGCTGACCGCCAGTATCCGCAATGCCCGGCTGCCCCAGGTCTGAACCGTAACCGGCCAACCCGAAGTACTGCCACCCGGAAGGTGACCATGACCCGCGAACTGGTGCTTCCCTTCGCGCTGCAACAGCAGATCATCGATCAGTCGCTCGCGGGGAAACCCGAGGAGATCTGCGGCATCGTCAGAGGGCGGGATCGGCAGGCAATGGCGCTGGTGCCGTCACGGAACGTGGCGGAAGAACGGACCATCAACTATCTGGTGGAACCGTCGGTGCTGATGCAACAGTTCGTCTTCGAGGACGAGGGCGATTCCATGGTGGCCATCTATCACTCGCATCCCGAGTCTTCGGCCTATCCCTCAGCCACCGATGCCTGGACGGCTGCCTATCCCGAGTCCATTTACCTGATCTGTTCCCTGGACGCACTGCAACCCGTGATCCGGGGCTTTGAACTGCTGGACATCGAGGCCGACTTCGACTTGACGGCCCTCAAGCAGCAGACATCGTTCTACGAAACGCGGCCTGGCCTCTTTGCCTGGTATCGGGCCACCGGCACGCCCTTGCCCCACGCACTCGACCGGACGTGCTTTCCGGCTTGGGACCCGTTCTACGTGGTTTGGTTCCAGCCGGACCCGGCCGACGAGCCCGAGGTGCGGGTTGTTCACATTGGGGAAATCAGAATCAAGTCCCATTGATTCGCTGCCGGTACCCCCTGGCAGCCTTCCTAACGCATCTCCAATGAATGAACTTGATGCCCGGTGCTAAGATACCGGGCGCAATGGGCAGACACCTGCCCGCGACTGGACTTCATTCACCAGAAAGCTGACATAACCAGCATGACCACTGTTTACATTCCCACTCCCCTGCGACGCCTGACGGCCGGTGCCTCCAAGCTGGAGGTGGAAGGCAGTTCGGTTGGTGAACTCATCCAGGCCGTGGATGCGCAGCATCCGGGAGTGGCGGCCAAGATTCTGGATGCCGACGGCGAGGTCAAGCGCTTCATCAACGTGTTTTGCAACGATGATGAAATCCGCTCGCTTGAAGGCTTGGATACCCCGGTCGGAGAACGGGATCGCGTATCCATCGTCCCCGCGATGGCGGGCGGTGCGGCAACAGCCTGAATCAGATTGGGAACCAGGAGACACAGGACATGGCGCACTTGAACAGGGACCAGCTGGTGGAGTTGGCCAAGAGCGAGATTACGGAGATCACGGCGGATCAATTGAAGGCGCGCCTGGATCGGGGCGAGGATCTGACGGTGATTGACATCAGAGAGCGGGACGAGTTCGTGCAGGGCCACGTGCCCGACGCAACCTTCATTCCGCGCGGCCATCTGGAGCTTCAGGTGGAGCAGCACCAGCCGGACCGGGACGAGCCGGTTGTGCTCTATTGCGCGGGCGGGGTTCGTTCGGCCCTGGCGGCGCGCAATCTCAAGGACATGGGCTACCGCAACCCCATTTCCCTGATCGGCGGCTTCAACGGCTGGAAGAACGCAGGCCTGGAGTTCAAGGTTCCGGTGGTGCTGAACGACGAGCAGCAGATCCGGTACAGTCGGCACACGATGCTGTCCGAGATTGGCGAGGCCGGCCAGATCCGTTTGCTGGAGAGCAGCGTCCTCTTGATTGGCGCCGGTGGTCTGGGCAGTCCGGCCGCCATGTACCTGGCCGCTGCCGGGGTGGGCAAGCTGGGCATCATCGACTTCGACACGGTCGATGTTTCGAACCTCCAGCGGCAGTTGCTGCACGGGCAGAAGGACGTGGGACGTCCCAAGATCGATTCGGCCCGCGATCGCATTCAGGACATCAACCCGGATGTCGAGGTGGTGGGCTACAACGTGCCCTTGAAGAGCTTCAACGCCATGGAGATCATCTCGGAGTACGACGTGGTCATCAACGGGTCGGACAACTTCCCGACCCGCTACCTGGTCAATGATGCCTGCCATCTGCTGGACAAACCGCTGGTCGACGGCAGCATTTTCATGTTCGAGGGTCAGGTTACGGTCTACGACGGCACCGGTCCCTGCTACCGATGCCTGTATCCGGATCCGCCGCCTCCCGGCGAGGTTCCGAGTTGCGCCGAAGCCGGCGTCATGGGCGTGCTGCCGGGCATTGTGGGCTCGATGCAGGCCCTGGAGGCCATCAAGCTGCTGGTCGGGTTTGGCGAGTCGCTGTCCGGCCGCCTGTTGATGATCGACACGGGCGACATGACCGTACGGACATTGCGTGTGGATGCGGCCCTGGATTGCCCGTTGTGCGGTGGTCGGCCGACAGTCACCAAACTGATCGACTACGAGGAATTCTGCGGCCTTCCAAGCCTGGCGGACCATCCGGAAGCGGTGCCCGAACCGGCCTGAGACGGGTTGGCAGCGGCTGTGGCGGCTCACAACACATCGGCCGCGGGAGGTTCGGGATCACGGTCAATCCTGGACCTCGTGGGAGGCACGCCGCTCCTGGATCTTTCGCCGTGGGCCTGGGGGGAAGGTGTGCCCCGCGCGGTCCGTGTCCAGGCCAAGGCGGAGTGGTTCAACCCCGGCGGTTCGGTCAAGGCGCGGGCGGCTGCCTGGATTTTCCGGGATGCCCTGCAATCGGGTGCACTGACGAAAGAGCGGTGCCTGATCGACAGCAGCTCGGGCAACACGGCCATCTCCTACGCCCAAATCGGGGCGGCGCTGGGCTACCGCGTCAAGTTGGTGATGCCGGCCAACGTGTCGATTGAACGCAAGACGATGGTGCAGGCCTACGGCGCCGAGTTGATCGAGTCGGATCCTCTGGAAGGATCCGACGGCGCGATCCGCGTGGTGCGCCGGCTGGTGGCCGAGGATCCGAGCCTGTTCCACGCCGACCAGTACGCCAACCCGGCCAACTGGAAGGCCCACTACGAAACCACCGGTCCCGAAATCTGGCAACAGACCGAGGGGCGCATCACCCATTTTGTGTGCGGTTTGGGCACCACCGGAACATTCGTGGGCGTTGGCCGCTACCTGTACGAGCAGGATCCGGACATCCGGCTCGTTTCCGTCCAGCCTTCGGATGAACTGTCGGTGATTGAGGGTCTCAAGCATCTGCCAACGTCCATTGTGCCACCCATCTACGATCCCGGCGTGGCAACGTCGGAGATGACCGTGGACCCCGAAGTCAGTTGGGATCTGGTGCGCCGCCTGGCCCGTGAACAGGGCATTTTCATGGGGCTGAGTGCGGGCGGCGCCGTGGCCGCGGCCCTGGATGTCGCCCGGGAGCTTGAGCGCGGCGTGGTTGTCACAATCCTTCCGGATGACGGCAGCAAGTATGTGAGTCTGGGCGTCTTCGACTGAACTGCCAGCCGCCAGGGTCCTGGTGAATTTCCTTTCGACAGCGGGGGCGGACATGTCCATGCAAATTGACCTTGCCGACCGCACCGCGCTGGTGACCGGTGCCTCTCGGGGCATCGGTTTGTGCATTGCCAGGACCTTCGCATTGGCTGGGGCACGGGTGGCCATGGTGGCGCGCAAGGAGGATGTGTTGGCGCAGGCGGCCCGGGAGGTCGAACGGTCTGGCGGGCAGGCACTGGCCGTGGTCGCCAGCACCAGCCGGGATGAGGATGTTGCCAGAGTCCGCGACACCGTGGCGGATGCCTGGGGACACGTGGACATCCTGGTCAACAATGCCGCCACCAGTCTCCACTTCGGTCCGGTGCTCGAGGCGGATACGAAGGTTTTCCAGGCCACGCTGAACACGAACCTCCTGGGATATTTCCGGACCGTGCAGGCATTCGCGCCCGGCATGATTGAGGCCGGTGGCGGCCGGATCCTCAATGTGTCGTCAATCGCGGGCCACAGGCCGGCCGCGGGATTGGGCCTGTATGCAGTCTCCAAGGCCGGGGTGGGCATGCTCACGGCCTGTCTGGCCAGGGAGTTGGGACCGCACAACATCCTGGTCAATGCCATTTCGCCCGGTCTCGTGCGAACGGATTTCAGTCGGGCCCTGTTCGACATGGACAAGGGGCCCGCCCCGGAAGTCAACGACCTGTCGCACGCGTCCTATGTGAAGGCGACGCCCCTGGGACGCGCCGGCGAGGCGCAGGAAGTGGCAAACCTGGCCGTGTTCCTGGCTTCGGGCTTGGCTGCCTATGCCAACGGGGCCGACATCCCGCTGGATGGCGGATATCTGGTTTGAGCTCGCGGGGGACCGGAACGGTCTGCGCGAATTTCGGTCGCCCTGCAGTTGGCGGCTGCGTGGTTGGCAGCGAACTCCGCCGGCATCCGGTGATAGGATTGACGCCGGCTTCGATCAACCAGACTGGAAACCCACATGCTCTCCGATCTCGACACATTGATGGCCGCGCGCGGCCTTGACGGCTTGCTGGTCATGGGAGACAGTTCCGGCAATCCGGTCATGCAGTACCTGTTGGGAAACGTCCACTTCGAGCGCGCCGTAATCTACAAGCCGGCAGGCGGAGACATTACGTTGATCCACGGCTCCATGGAACGGGACAATGCCGCCCACACCGGATACCGGCTGGTCGATCGCGACCAGGTCTACAACTCGTACGCATATCTCCAACGCCATGAGGGCAACCGGCTGGATGCTTCGGTCCACATGATGGTGGACATCCTGCGCGACAGCGGCATGCGGGGAACCATTGGGTTTTACGGCATGCAGGACGTGGGTGCCGGCTGGATGCTGCTCAACAATCTGGCGGACCGGCTGGAGGGGATCGACATCCAGGGCGAGTTCGGCCAGACTTTGTTTGCGGAGGCGCGTGCGACCAAGGACAATCGTGAACTGGCCGAATTGGCCGAGCTTGGGCGCCGGACCTGCACGGTCGTGCACGAGGTTGAGGATTTCCTGACCGGCCATGCCGTCGCCGGCGACCACGTGGTGAAGGAGGACGGCACCCCGCTCACCATTGGCGATGTGAGGATGTTCCTCCGCAGCCGCCTACAACGGCAGGAACTGGCGGAAGATCATCAGACCATATTCGCCCAGGGCGCCGAAGCCGGTGTCCCGCACAACGCCGGCACCAACGGTGTGCGGCTGCGCACCGGCTCGCCCATTATCTTCGACATCTTCCCCAAGGGACGTTCGGGCTATTTCCATGACATGACCAGAACCTGGTGTCTGGGACATGCTCCGGATCACGTGGCCGAGGCCTGTACCGCCACCAAGCAACTGTTCGACGAGGTGATGGCCAGGTTCCGGGTCGGAGAAGCCTGCGCCAGTTTTCAGGCCCAGGCCTGCGACTTCTACGAGGGCCTGGGCCACCCCACGCCGCGTACCCATCCGGGTACCCATGAAGGCTACGTGCACAGCCTGGGGCACGGGATCGGGCTGGATGTCCACGAGGAACCCAACCTGAGCCTGGCCCAAGGCAACACGGACGTGCTGCGGCCGGGCCATGTAATCACGGTGGAACCCGGCCTGTACTACCCGGACCGGGGATGGGGAGTGCGGCACGAAGATGCCGTGGCCCTAGACGAGGACGGCAAACTCGTTTGGCTGACCGACTATCCCGCCGAGTTGGTGCTGCCCATGCGCGGCTGATCCGCGTCGTTGCGGTTTCCGGCAGGCCGGCGCCGGCTTTGCCACTCACACGTACAGGTTGCGCAGCTTAAGGGCCAGCTGCAGGCCGAAGCGTGCATCAGCCTCTTCCAGGTCGATTTGGGTGATGGCGTGGATGCGGTTCAGCCGATAGGTGAGCGTGTTGCGATGGACCTGCAGATAGGCGGCCGTCTGGCTGATGTTGCCGTGGCAGGCAAAGAAGGCATCCAGCGTCTGCATCAGGCCCGCCTTGTGCGAGCTGTCATAGGCGATGAGATCCACGAGGGTTGACTGGTAGAAGTGTTCCGTTTCGGGAAAGGAGCGGAGTGCCGTCAGGTATCGGTACAGACCCAGGTCCTCGAACTGGGTCACCGACGACGACCCCCAGCGTTTGTTGGCTCGCAGGCATTCCCAGGCCTGCTGCTGACTCTGTAGCCACGCCGAGAGCGATTGGACGGCATTGCCAATGCCGATGTGGATTTCGCTGCCGGGGGCAGCGCGCGTCAGATCCTCCACCAAGTCCTGGGCCAGTTGCTTGCCGGCGGCATTGGCCTCCTCGCCTTCGGGCTCCACGGGCAGGTAGAGGAGCAGACTTTGGTCCCGGCTGCTGGACAGGGCCTTCAAATTCCTTCTGGCAAGCGCGGTGAACAGAACGTCGGGCCAGGCATCGAGACCTTGAGCCTCCGCCATCCACGCGACATGGGGCTTGTCCAGCGCGTAGCCCAGCGAGCGGCCCCTGCGAATCCAAGCTTGTTCGTCCGCTATGTTGGAACCCAGGAGCTCGTCCAGAAACGACGCGCGCATGCGTTCCTCGGCGGCCCCCACCGCGTTGCGCGTGACCCAGTCCAGGGCAACGGCGGCGGCCCCTTGCACGATGGCCATTTCCTCGATGGGTGAAAGGTTTGGCGGATCCTCGGTGCGGCGCAGGAGCATGCAATAGCCCCGGACGCTCTCGGCTGCCACCACGGCGCCAATCGCGGCCCGATTGCAGTCCCGCAGCGGAAAACGGTCCCCCAGTTCCCATGTCTCAACGCTGTTGGCCAACTCCTCCGGGGACTTGCCCACCGCCCAACTGCGCAACCGCATTACGTTGGGCAGGGCGGCTTGCAGGCTGGCGATGCCGCCATGGGCGCGCTCCGTGCCGGCCGCTGTGACGATGTGCCCGGCATCGTCCAGGACCAGGAACGGCTGGTTGGTGACGTGGTGAATTTGGGCCGCGATGGCCTTCTGGCCGCCTCCGTCCAATGTGATCTGGTTCAGGTCCCGCTGAAGGTCCGACGCGCGTTGCAGGACATAGGCGGAACGGTCGACGATCAAACGGATGATGTCGCGCTCAACCTGCAAGAGGGATACACCGTCCGGAATCGCAAACAGTGGAACGGACTCCCGCACGGCGGTTGCGCGCGCGTTGCGGGACAGACGGCCTTGGACCGCGACCCCCGAGATGGCGGCTTCGCGCAACCGCGAGATGACGTTGCCCAAGTCGCCGCTGGCCTCGAATACCCGCAGGTCTTCCATATTGATGAGCGCGAGTTCACCGCCTTCGAGGGTAGGGAATGCCGGTGGACTGGGACGGCTGCTGCAGGCCCAGCTGACCGACACGCGCAGGTTGGCGTCGGGCGTGAGCAGTTCCGTGCCCACCGGCAAGACCAGATGGAAGATTTCTTCGAGAGTTGTGGCAGTCAAGTTCATGGTCTGCGCCGATGGCGCGGGTTCCTCAAGCTGCAACAGGCCTGCGACCGGGCCCGGATCATGGTAGGCAGACACCCTTCTGCCTGATTATATGCAATCTGCATAAAGACACAACCTCTTCCTCATGAGAAGGTGTGTTGGAACATGGTTTCAATCCTGGATTCGTATGGAATTGGCCCCTTGATTGGTCATAGGGTACAAAAATTCTCACAGCAATCCATATGCATCGTTTGCTGGCGGCAGCATTGAAGGTGGATGCCGTGCAATCTGCATAGAAAACGCACCGCCCATGGGCGGTGCGTTCCGGATCCGGTTGTGCTTATGGGTCGGAGCCGATGTCAATGTCCGGCTACAAGCCGACCGTGCGGGACCGAAGGGTTCGAATCGATCACCGGCTCATGGGAAAGGCTATCGCGGCACTCCAAACAACCCCCCACAGGACAAAGGCGGTCTGCAACCAGTTGGGGTCCTGTCCCAGGGGGCTCGCCAGTACAAGCACCAGCAGGCTTCCAACGATACAACCCACGATGCTGAACAGGACCAGGCGTCCGAACGCGACACCCTTGGCCGTTGCGCCGACCAACAGGCTCCAGAGCAGTGAGGAGAGAATCAACAAGCCCAGGGCGCTGCCGACGGCGCCCAATATCGCCGGCAAAATCCCCTCGCCAATGTTGCCGTTGCCGAGTGCGCGGCCCAGCGCCGGCAGCGCGCCCATCACCAGCAGGGCGATGACAACGTTGACGACGGTGGCGGAGCTGATTAGGAACATGGCCACCACCACGCCAATCAAGCTGGCGACAAACGTGTACAGGCAGACCTTGTTTAGAAGAGGCTGGCTGCCGCCGGATGCCCCGGCATCACCAGCCGCAACAGTCATCATGGAAAACACTGCGAAATCTCCTAACTGGGTGGATGCTCGGGACCGGGTCGCGGGCTTGCAAGCAGAATTGTATCAGGATTGGGGTGTGTGCCGTCCCTGCCAGGACGGATGATGACCCCAAGCAGGGAATATGCGTTGGGTTCCGTCCATCCCCGTTATCATGGACGGATCGCCCGGCCACCGGGCGGGTGCCACACGCGATCATGCCAGCGACCCGGGCGGGTACCAGCATATTTCGACATTTAGCCCAGTACAGCGACCTGCTTCGGTACAACAGCAACGTGCGCTGGCTGTGGTTTTCCCACGTGTTGAGCCTGTTTGGCGACTGGTTCAACTTCATCGCGTCGACGCAGTTGGTGGCCCAGTTGGCACCCTCGCCCCTGGCACTCTCGATTCTCGTCGGCATTCGCACGGCGAGCCCGGTGTTCGGTGCGCCCCTGGTACCGTACATCGTGCGGCGCATGCGCCGCCGTACGCTGCTGATTGGCGCCGACGTGCTTCGGTTCTTCTCGGTACTGGCACTGCTGCTGATCCGCAGGCCGGAAGACCTGTGGATCCTCTACGCCATGATTGGCCTGCAGGGGTTTCTGGCCGGGATGTTCATGCCGGTGCGCATGGCAATTCTGCCCAAGATTGTGGCCAACGAACATGAGCTGGGAACTGCCAACACCCTGTCGTCGCTGAGTTGGACAGCCATGATTGCGCTGGGCATGTCGCTCGGTGGTGTGGTTACGGCCAAGGCGGGGATCAACGTCTCCTTTGTGGTTGACGCCCTGACATTCCTGGGGTCCGCCGGCTTGATTATGCTCATGCACTACGAGCGCAACGCAGGTCCGGAGCTACCGCAGGGCACCGGCACGCCGGCGACGGACGAGCGCGTGACCTATCCCGATCTGTTTCGGTTTCTGCGAGTCAACCCCGACTTCCTGTTCGTAGGCTGCATGAAGACCTTCGTGACGGTCTTCAGCTTCGTGCCCACCCAGGTGTTGCAGGTCATGCTCAGCTACCGCTACGCACACATTGGACCGAGCGCCATCGTGGTGGGGATCATCTTCGGCATCGGCGGCTTGGCCAGCTTCTTTGCTCCACTGGTGACAAGGGTGTTCACCGGCAACGACCACATGAAACTTCGGCACGCGGTGACCATGAGCTTCCTGCTGACCGGTCTCGGCATGTGGTTCCAGGCACCCATCCCGCCATTTTCGGTTCTGTTGTTCGGGGTGGCGCTGCGCAATGTGGGAGCGGTTCTGATCTGGACCTTTTCTTCCCAGATTCTTCTCAGCCGGGTTCCCGCCGCCATGCGCGACCACGTGCTGTCCGCCGAGTTCCTCTTGTTGAATCTGGCCGGCGTCCTGGGAGTCGTGCTGCCGGCCCTTACGTCCGGCAACCCGGATCGCGGGATCCCGATTGCTTTTTACGCGCTTGGAACGTGCTTTGCCGTGGGAGCCGGCGGGTGGGCCCTGTGGCTGATGCGCGGACGGTACTCGTTGCCGGAGGGTGAACAAGGGTAACCGGTGCACTTCGGGCTGCCACCGGGAGGATTGGCCTGCGGTCGGGGGGCACCAGAGGTTCCACTACAGGCCGGACCGGCTACTTGCCGGAATCCGTGCGAACCCGTGCGACCGTTTTTCCGCAGGCGGGGGAGTCGCCCTCCGGCCTGGTCCTGCATTAGATCGGCGATCGTGGGGAATTGGCTGCGGTCCGCGCGGTCGAGTTGCTGCGCGAACCGTACCGCCTCGTTGTCACTCCAGAATTTGGCCACGAACTGCACGAGAATCCTTTTTCCACCCCGTGCCTTGCCTTCCTTTTTCCTTGGCCGCAATGATGTTGCCGAATGTGTTCATGACCGCCTCCGCCTCTTCAATGTGGTTGATTTAACGCAACTCGCGGCGCAGTTCGGGCTGGTCCCGGAACAGGTCGTCGAAAGCCGCCTTGAACCAGGCCCCGTAGGCCTCGCGCAGACTTTCGGACAACCGATGACCCTGGGAATGATCCATGCCCGCAACAGCGGCAGAATCTGCTCCGCGGCTTCGTTCCCGCCCCGTCGGCTGGCAGCCTGAATGCGCGCCAGGGCGACAATGCCGGCCACCAGGCTCTGCGGGGGAAGCGGGTAGTCGGCGACCGGAAACACGGGCACCGCATAGTCGTGGATGTTCAGGAGGGCTCCCTCCTCGAAGTGGTAGCCGTGCGAACCGGGCACGGACTGCACGGGCCGCCACCAGGCGCCGAAGGGCCAATTGCCGATATTGATCACCAGACTGAACACCTCCGGTTCGGGGCGGTGCCGGTTGAGGTCGTAGGCGTAGCGGACCATGCACATGGACATGCGGGAGTCGCGCCGCGCTTGGAACTACAGGTGCAGGAGGACGTGGTCCCCACCTTCGCCTTTGCGCACCAGGGTCCAGACCGTGTCCCGGTGCGTCTCCCTGTGGTGCGGCGGGTTTGACCGCGTCGGTGGCGACGGTGGAGGCACTGACCAACTCCAGGGGTTCGAAGCCCTGCAGGTCGGAGACCAGCTCGGCGGCATGGAAGTGGAGCAGGTCCCGCACCACATCCCTTTCGGCGACGAGGGACTTGAGCGTTTGGTCGTGGGAAAACCGTTTCCCTGTCGATTTGGGCGCAGACAAAAAGTGGACCTCCCACGATGCGGTGGCTGCTGTTCACACCGACCTGAACGGATTCGCTCAGTGATCAATCCATATGGGGTTGGAAACATTGCATCACCAAACGACACCGTTCGTTGCCGCAAAATTCAGAGGGCGGACAGACCCCGGAGCCTATTCGTCCGTCACGGACGGGTGTGGCTCAATACGGGAGACGATCATCCCGGATGTCAATGTGACCGGTTGTTTGTGCTCGACACCCAATGCCCGAACATGGCTGAATTGCACGGGCAGGGCCTGGTCCGTGTACAGATTGGGGCCGTTCATCAGATGGTAGTGCAGGTGCGGGCCGGGAGAGTGGCCGCTGTTGCCGACGTACCCAAGGAGGGTCCCCCTCCGGATGTGATCGCCCACCCTGACCTGCACGCTGCCCTGTTGGAGATGGGCCAGGTAGGAGAATTCGCCCCTGCGGTGGCTGAGGGCCACCGCGTTGCCCAACACCCGGCGCGCGTCTCCCTGCATCATGGCCGGGTCGGGAACCTGGCCCGGAGCCATATCCGGCATGTCCCAAATGGTAAAGGCCACCCGCGCGGAGGCGGGAGCGTAAACGGGTTCCCCAAAACTGTAGTGATCCTCGAGCTGGGCGCCGGTGTTGCCAAAAAAGCGGTTGTCGGAACCCAACTTGACGAAGTCGAGCGCAAAGGCTTGGCTGACCGGCTCCGCCTTGTGCTGGTCGCGCCAGTCGTTGCCCTGAATGACCCACCAGCTGCCCTGCAACGGAAATCGGAGATCGGTGGACTGGTGCGGGAACGTCACCGGTATCCGGAGGGTCTCGTTCCAGGTTTCGCCGCTTGCGGACATAAACACGGCGGTGACCAGCACGCTGTCCGCGCGGACATAGGCCGGTGCGTTGAAGTACAGGTGCTGGATGGCCAGGCCCGTGTCTTCCTCGATCGCCAGCGACGGCAGGCCGGTGTGTGCCTGCAGCATTGCGGCCGTCCAGGCCTGTTCGGACAATATCTGGTGGTCCGCCAACAGGTTCACGGCCAACCCGAGGAGGACCAAATCGCCCCTGATGGCGGTGATGCCCAGTGTGAAGACCAGTTCCTGCCGGGGTCCGGCGAAGTGGGGATGGGGCAGGTCAACGTATGCAGCCGCGAAAATGTGGGGGGGACTGGCTTGCAGCCGCGCCAACTCGGGCCGTTCGGATTCGGGCATCGCGTTCGCCAGGGACCGGTCAGTGCCCCGTCTGTTCGTTGGCCAGCAGCGCAAACCTGGCGACAAGATCGGCAAGCGGTTCCTGACCTGCCAGGGCACGTTCGAACATGATCTGGGCCAGGTTCCAAATTACCTGGGCTCCGGGCCCCGCGTACATAGGCACCGTTGGCTCGAGCAAGGCCTTGAATTCGCGGGTTGCGCGTGGAGCCGCTTCGGACTCTCGTTGGGCGGATGGCAACCCGCGCGTAGTGGGTGGAGCATCTGCCGCCAGTTCAATCAGGGCCAGGGCCGCCGTCACGCTGGCGTCCGTGTCACGAGGCGATTGCCCGGCGATTACGAAGAACGACTCGGAAGTCACAAAGGGACGTGCCGGACCGGCCGGACCATCCGGCAGGGGCTGCACGCGCAGGCTGTCCCCCAAGGCCGCATCAAAGGAGTCGAGGGTCCATGACCCGTCGATGATCATGGGTAGTTCCCCGTGACGAAAGGCGCGCTGAAGTTCGGCATAGTCCTGGGAGAGCCAAATGCCCCCGGATCGATTGGCCTCGCGCAGCCACGTCAGCCATGCCTCCGCGCCCGGTTGTTGATCCAGCACCACGCGATAGCCGGCATCCAGCATGACCGCGCCATGGGCGGGGAAGCCCCAACCGAGATGGAACGGGCTGATGTACAGGCCCACCAGCGGGGAGTCGGACAAGTTGGCCTGGACCAACAAATCGTTGAGCGTCCGGGGCACTTCATCCGGTGCGATCAGGTCCGTGTTGACATACAGGGCGATGGTCTCCACCCATGCCGGCAGGGCGACCAGACTGGAGGCAATCGTGTTGCCGTACCAAGCCGAAGACAGCAGGTTGGCCTCCTGGACCAGATCCACGTAGCCGTTGAGCGGTTGGACCAGATCCTCGGACGCCAAATCGGGATATCGGGTGATGGGTGAGAGCAACAGACTGGGGCCGTTCCCGGCCAGAATCGCGTCCAGCAGGCGCTGCCGAACTTCGGATGGACTTACGTGGACCGCGTCCAGGTACAGGTCCGGATGGTCGGCCTGCAACCGGTCCAATATCGCACGGAGGATCTCGAGATCGGCGCCTTGCCAGGAGTGCCACAGGATGATGTCGCCCGCCAAGCCGCGTTCCGGTTCAGGTGTCGAAGTGGGGGCCGGCAACGGGGTAGGGGTGGCCGCAACCGAACGCGTGGGGGTGGGTTCCGGAGTGGGATCGGGCGCGGGTGTCCCGACACAGGCGGTCAGGACCAAGCCGAGTGCCATCGGCAGGATGAGGCGAACCGCCGCCTGCAATGCCCGGGCAGTCCTGTCTGGAGGAAGCATCATCAACAAGGCGGCAACCGCCTACACCGCCGCCTGCAAGTGGCGTTCCAGGGCCGACACGGCAAGGTGGTAGCTGTTCCGGCCGAAACCGCTCACCTGACCCAGGCAGGCCGCCACCAAGACCGACGTATGGCGAAACGCATCCCGGGCATGGATATTGCTGACATGCACTTCCACCACCGGGATTTCAATGGCCTTGATGGCGTCGTGTATGGCCAGCGAATAATGTGTGAAGGCGCCGGGGTTCAGGACCACGCCATCCGCCTGGCCGCGGCACCGGTGCAACGCGTCGACAATCTCGCCCTCGTGATTGGACTGGAAAAACCCAAGGCTGTGCCGCTCACCGAATTCAGCGGTCAGGGAGCGTTCGACGTCGGCCAGCGTAAAGGTGCCGTAAATCGCGGTCTCGCGGGTGCCCAGCAGGTTCAGGTTGGGGCCGTTGACGATCTGGATGCGGGCCATGCGGAGTTCCCAAGTCAGTTCAGGATGTGTTCCCAGGCCGCCCGCACCAGTTGATCGCCGGGATTGGGGATGACAGCGAGCTGTTGCAGATCCTCGATCACGACAAAGCGCAGGACGGCTCCCTGGCGTTTCTTGTCCGTGCCCATCGCGGTCAACAGGTCGCCGGCACGGCCGGACAGGTCCGGCGCGGAGTCGATGTCGCGCACACGGATCGGAAGTCCCAGGCCTGTCAGCAGACTGCGGATGCGCTGGGCCGTGGACGGAGAACACAGGCCGGCCTGCACGGACAGGTGGGTGGCGGCCATCATCCCTACCGCCACGGCCTCGCCATGGCGAATCGCGTATTGGCTGACCTGTTCGAGGGCATGGGCAAAGGTGTGGCCAAAGTTCAGGATGGCCCGCCGCCCCTGTTCCAACGGATCCTCCTCGACCACATCGATCTTAACCTGTACGGCTGCCGCGAGCCAGTCGGCAGCGGGGGTTGCGGGGGTCCGCATCAACATCTCGAACAGGTGTGGGTCCCCGAGAATGGCGTGCTTGGCGACTTCCGCCATCCCGGCCCGGAGTTCGGCCGGCGGAAGCGTGCCCAGGAGATCCGAATCAAGCAGTACGCCCAAGGGCTGCTTGAAGGCGCCGATCAGGTTCTTGCCCTCCGGCAGGTCCACCCCGCACTTGGCGCCGACCGAGGCATCCACCATGGCCAGCAGGGAGGTGGGAGCAGCCACGTAGGGCACGCCGCGCAGATAGGTGGCAGCCACGAATCCGGCCGTGTCGGTGACTACGCCGCCCCCCAGGGCCAAAATCGGGCTGCGCCTGTCCATGCCGGCCGCCAGGAGGTCGGAATAGAGTCCGCGGACCGTTTCCAGGTTCTTGTGCTGCTCGCCCTCGGGCATGGTGAATACCCGGGCTTCAAACCCGTCCGCCCGCAAGGCGTCGACCAGGCCGGCTGCGTAAAGTGCCTCAACATCCGGGTTGGAGAGGATGGCCACCTTGACGCCTTCGAGACCGCACGCGCGCAGCAGTTGTCCGGTGGCCGCCAGGGCTCCGGAACCTGTCCAAATTGGATAGGACCCGTCCGGGTTGCGCACGGCCAGGACCTGCAACGAGCCGTTGGCGCCAGGCACGGCGGGATGCGGGGTGGGCGCTTGCTCCTCGGTTCCGCTGGGTACCAGGGTCAGGATGTGATCCACGATCTGGTCGACGGTCAAGTCGGTAGTGTCGATTTGCAGCGGAATCGAGCTGTAGCGCTCCTCCCTCTCCGCCAGCAGGGCCTGGATCCGTTCCAAGCGGTTGTCCGGGGCCAAGTCCAGCAGCGGCCGGTGGGTCTCGTTGCGGATGCGTTCCAGAATCTGTTCCGGTGTGGCCGATAGACAGATTACGGTGCCCGATTCGGCCAGCACCCGGTGGTTTTCCGGATTGACCAGGGCGCCGCCGCCCGTGGCCACGATCAGATCGGACTGTGCGGCCACATCCCGGCACACTTGGCTTTCAATGTCGCGGAACCGGGCCTCGCCGTGAATCGTAAAGATTTCGGGCACCGTCAAACCGGCACCCTCCTCGATGAGGTCGTCCATGTCCTGGAACCTGCGGTCCAGGCGCGCGGCCAGCGCCTTGCCGGCGGTGGTCTTGCCCGTGCCCATGAAGCCGGTCAGGATGATGTTGCCGTTGCCTGGCATTTTCGTCTCAACCTTCGGGAAACAACCTGAAACGGTTCGTGTCCGCGTCCCCGGCCTGGTGCATCAGGACGGCGTTCATCAACTCAATTGCCATGCGCGACTCGAGGGTTATGCCGGCGCGGACCCCTACGCAAGGGTCGTGACGCCCCTGTTGCAACTGAAATTCGATTTCGTCCAAGCCCTTTGTCACGGACTGCTGCGGGAGGGCAATGGACGATGTGGGCTTGAATCCCACGCGGAATGATAATGGGCTGCCCGTGGTGACCCCGCCCAGCAAGCCGCCGTGATGATTGCCCTGGTAGCCGCGGGCGCGAATGGGGTCGTTGTGTTCGCTGCCCCGGCGACCGACCGATGTCCAGCCCGAACCCATCTCACAGGACTGCACCGCGTGCAATCCGCCCAGGCTGCCCATCAGGCGCAGCTTGAGGCTCTGGTACAGGGGTTCCCCGAGCAGGGGCGGAGGATTCAGCGCCACCACCTCGATGCCCGCGCCGAGTGAATCGCCGCGCACCCGCGTATCCCTAATGAGCCTGCCGGCAGCCGACGCGAATTCGGCGCTGCAGGCGTGGAGCTCGTTGTCCGCAAGCTCCCGTTCCAGTTCGGCAATGCCCTCGGCCGGAATACGCCCGCGACCGATTGTGAACCGGTCGAGCAGGGATCGGTCCGACTTCAGTTCCCCGACCTGGCAGATGGATGAGACGATCACCGTGCCGAACTTGTGCTGGAGGTAGAGCCGTGCCACACTGCCGCCGATGACGTCGGAAATGGTGGAGCGGTAGCTGGAGCGGCCACCGCCGCGCACGTCCGTGAAGCCCCGCGACTTGTGGTACTTGACCAGGTCCGCGTGGCCGGGCCGCACCGCCCCCTGCAATCCCTGCAACTGGTCGTAGTGGGCCGATTTGCGGCTGCGCGAAAACACCAGGGCGGACAACGGTTCGCCGGTGGTGAAGCCACCGCTGTACGTTTCCAGGGCCGGGCTATCCGGGTCCGCCACGGAGAGACGGATGGACGGGCCGTCCAGCAAACGTTCCGTGCGGTACAGGCCTCCGGTCAGGAACACGGTATCGTCCTCGCGCCGGGGTGTGCCGTGCTTGCTGCTGCCGGGCCTGCGGCGGTCCAGGAAGGACTGGATTTGGTCTCGTTCAATCTCAAGGCCGGCAGGGCAGCCGAAGACGATGGTGGTCACGGCCGGACCATGGCTTTCGCCGGCACCGGCCACGGCGAACAGCGGACCTCCCAGAATCTCCACGGTATGCCGTTCCTACGCTTGCGCGGCCGGGCCGGGTTCCCGGTTGGCAACCGCCTGGCGCGCCCGACTCACGAACGCTCGTATCGCGTCAACATCCTTCAGGCCGGGCGCAGCTTCAACGCCGCTGGACACATCCACGCCCCAGGGCTCCGCCTGCGCAACGGCTTGTGCCACGTTGTCCGGCGCCAGGCCTCCCGCCAGCATTGTCCTGGGTACGGAAGCGGTCACTGTGTGTACCAGAGTCCAGTCTGCCTGCTCACCCGTGCCTCCCCATGCCTTGCGCGAATAGCTGTCGACCAGCAGGCTTGGGCCTGCGCCCCGGGAGACTGCGCCATAGCGGCCGGCCAGCTCGGATGCTTCAGCCAGGGAACGCGGACGCACGGCCATGAAGCACTCCGGTATCAGTGCCGTCAATTCCTCCGGGTCCGGGTTGCCGTATACCTGCAGGAGATCGATTCCGGAGAGGGCCGCGGCCTCGTTCATCTGTTTCGCGGTAAGGTTCACGCAGAGGCCGACGCAACGGGCTCGGCCGTCGGCCAGGCGTCCATGCGTGCCGAGGTGGTCTATGAGCTCACCGGCCCTGGCCGGTTGGATGAAGCGCGGCGAAGGCGGATGGAACACGAAACCAAGGTAGTCGGCACCCGCGTCCAAGGCCGCTTCCACATCTCCGATTCTGGTCAGTCCACAAATTTTGACCTTCATGGTTCGCTCTGATTCTGCTGTGGTCCTATTCCTCCACCGACACCAACGAGCCGGCGGTGGCAAATTCCCGCACCTTGCGTTCGCGGCGGGATTGGGGCAGCTTGCTGAAGGCTTCGCCGACCAGAATCGCGTCGCATCCCATTTCGGCCATCGTAGCGGCATCGGTGGCCGTCGTGATGCCGCTTTCCCCGACCAGCACCCGATCCTCGGGAATTCGATCGCGGAGTTTGCGCGTGGTTTCGAGGTCTACCGTAAACGTGCGCAGATTGCGGTTGTTGACGCCAATGATACGGGCATCCAGGGCCAAAGCCCGATCCAACTCCTCTTCGTCGTGCACTTCGACCAGCGCCTGCATTCCGGTGGCGTGCACCAGCTCCAGAAGGGACCGGCACTCCTGGTCTCCCAGAACAGCCATGATCAACAACAGGGCGTCCGCGCCGGCGGCCCGCGCCTCCCAGACCTGGTACGAATCGAAGATGAAATCCTTGCGCAGAACCGGAACGGGTTGCCCTTCCGCCTCAAGACGGTCCCCGATCTGTTCCAGATAGGCCAAATCCCCTTGGAAGTGGGTCTTGTCGGTCAGGCAGGAAAGGGCGGCCGCGCCGCCGCGCACGTAGGTCGAGGCCATGGCGGCCGGATCCCAGTCGCGGGCAATCAGGCCGCGCGAAGGGCTGGCGCGCTTGATTTCCGCGATGATGCTGGCACCCGGCTCGCGCATCAGGGCACCGGCCAGATCCTGGGCCGGCCGCGCGAGCCGCGCCATGGCAATCAGCTCCTCCTCCCGCACCCGGCGTTTGGCCGCCGCCACCTCCTTGCGGCGCACGGCCATGATTTTGTCCAGGACCCTGCCCTGGAACTTGGCGATGTCCAATTGCGACCGCTTCATGCCTGTTGATCCTGTGTGAACGCGACAAACCGCTCCAGCGTATCCAGGGCCTTGCCGGAGTCTATGCTTTCCCTGGCCTCCGCCAAGTGGGCACCGATGTTCCCGTCCTCCGTGGCCAGGGCCGCGGCGGCATTGAGGACAACCATGTCCCGCATGGGGCCCTTGACCTCCCCGGCCAGGATCCCGCGGGTGTATCCCGCGTTGTCCGCCGGGTCGCCGCCCTTGACCTTGTCCAGGCCGGATCGGGGCAAACCCAGTTCCACCGCGTCCACGGTCATTTCGTGGATGCGGCCATTGTGCAGGTGGACGATGTGGTTGGGGCCGGCCAACGACAGTTCGTCCATGCCGCCCGCGCCGTGGACGACGAAGGCCGCCCGTTTGCCCACACGCTGCAGCATCCGTGCCAGCTCGACGCTGAGGTCGGGACTGTAGACCCCCATCAGGACGTTGGTTACCGGCGCGGGGTTGGACAACGGTCCGATCAGATTGAACAGTGACCGGATGCCCAGTTCCATCCGGGCCTTGCCCACGTGCCGCATGGCCGGATGGCAGTGGGGTGCAAACAGGAACACAAATCCGACTTCGTCGAGGCAGGCTCCCGCCTGGTCCAGCGACATGTCGAGGTTGGCACCGAGTTCCCGCAGGACATCGGCGCTCCCGCTGCGGCTGCTGGCGGCCCGGTTGCCGTGCTTGGCCACCGATACTCCCGTGCCGGCCACCACCAGGGAGGCCGTGGTGCTCACGTTGATGCTGTGCGATCCGTCGCCGCCGGTGCCCACGACATCGAGCAGGGGTTCGTGCCGGCCGTTGGCCGGGAATGGGGAGGCGTGTTCCATGAGGGAGTTCCAGAACCCCGTGATTTCGTCCACGGTCGGGCCCTTCATGTTCATGGCCACCAGGAACGCGCCGATTTGGGCGTCGGTGGCATTGCCCGACACCATCTCGCTGAGGACGGTCTGGGCCTGATCCTGCGAAAGATCGCCTCGCTCCATCACATGTCGAATGGCGGTGGCCAAACCCATTGCCTGATTCATCGTTTCAACCTCCTTCGGCCGCCATCGGCGTTGCTTGTGTCAGCCTGCGTTCGTAGATGCAGGCCAGTTGATTCACGTTCTCGTCCGAGAAGTTCAGTTTCAGGACACGGTTCACATCGGACATGCATTCGCGGAATGCCACCCGCAGCAACGGTCCGATCCTGTCCGCGCCGGCTTCGGCCGTGGGCTGCCGCCGGGTCAGCAGCAGGGCCAGGTTGAGCAGTCCCTCAAGGGGCAGCAACCGGGTGTACAGTTCCGCGCGCGGCGCCACGCCGTTCAGGCCCGCCTCCGACAAGTAACGATCCTGCCATGCCTCGCAGTCGTCCGCCGTCAAATGCCTCAACATGTGGAGCATGACGTGGGCGCATTCGCGGGCCGGATCGCCGATGCCGGCCAGTTCCCAATCCACCATCCGGACGCACCCGTCGTACATCAGGCAGTGTTCCGCGTACAGTTCCCCGTGGACGACCGCGGCCGGGGCCGAGCCCTCCAGACCGGTTACGCGCGCAGGCAACTGTCGGGACGCCTCCCGCATTACGGCAGCCAGGGCCGCGTTGAGTTCATCGCGCGGTTGTTTCAGCCGCCAACGTTCCAGCCTGCGCAGGCTGCCCTCAATGAGATTCCACTGGTACTCCGCGTTGACCGGATGGGGACTGAGCCGCGTGTCGGGTGTCGGCACCAGGCGATGCAACCGGCCCAGGCTTTGGGCCAGAGCCTCCCTGTGGACCGGATCGCGAACGTCCACCGGACACCCAGGGCACCACCGGTAGACCAGCACCTGGCGCGCCAGCCCCTCGGGGTAGCGGTCGAACACCAACGGCTCCGGCGCCAGGTCCGCCCGCCAGGCAAGCGTTTGGGCATTGTATTGGCGCCGGCCGCGGGCTTGGCCTGCATCCAGGAACATCTTCAGCACCAGGCTTTCCGAGCCGGCCTCCACCTTCCACAGGGCATTGCTGTCGCCGGTCAGTGTGTCCGTGAGGCGGACAGCTTGGCCATGCACCGGGCTTGCCGGAGCATGAGCCAGCCAATGCAGGGGATTTCGGATCGGGCCGGTTTCGGAAGCCATGGTCGCCGGAGATGCGGATGGAAGGGCGGGGATACCGGTCAGGCTGGGCGGGCATCGGGGCCGGACAAGTCCAGGAAGTTCTGCAGCATGTCGTGACCCTGTTGCGTCAAAAAACTCTCCGGATGGAACTGGAGACCGTGGATCGGCTTGCTGCAGTGGCGCACGCCCATGATGTCGCCGCCTGCGGTCCAGGCCGTGACAGCCAGCTCCGGGGACACGGGGCGGTGGATGATGAGCGAGTGGTAGCGCGTGGCCGTGAAGGGGTTGGCGATCCCCTTGAACAACCCTTCCCCGTCATGGTGGATTTGGCTGGTCTTGCCGTGCATGATCTCCGGCGCGCCGGACACCTCGCAGCCGTGTACATGGCCGATGCACTGCTGGCCCAGGCACACGCCGAGAATGGGAGTCCGGCCGCCCATGGTTGCGATCAGCTCGTTGCTGATGCCGGAGTCTGCCTGGGGAGTTCCCGGCCCGGGGCTGATCACGATGTGGGAGGGTTCGTCGGCGGCCACGGTCGCCACCGGCACCTCGTCGTTGCGGTAGACCTTCAGGGATGCCCCCAGCTCCCCCAGGAACTGGACCAGGTTGTAGGTGAAGCTGTCGTAGTTGTCGATCACAATTACCATGTCAGGCCTCCCGGCTGGCGGCTTGGCATTTGGCAAACTTCTCGCCGCTGCGCCGGATACGGTTCCAAATGCCCGTCAGCCCCATGGCCTTCTTCATGGCCATGAGGGTCTCCCGGGCTTCCGCGCGGGCCCGTTGGGTACCCGTCTCCAACAAGTGGTCGACGAACCCCGTCCGCGACTCAAAATGCGCCCTGCGCTCGCGGGTAGGTTCCAGGAAGTCGTTGATGGCCCGGGCCAGCGTCTGCTTGACCTCGACATCGCCCACGGTGCCCTTGCGGTACCGATCCTTGAGGTCCTCCACCACGGTCCCGCCCGGATTGCGTTGGGATTCCGGAATGGCCGGATGGGCTCCGTCCGGGTGGAAGAAGTCCAGGTACTCGAACACCGGGTTGTCCTCGACGGTGCCGGGAATATCGGCCCGAATCCGCTTCGGATCCGTGTACATGCCCATCACGCGCCGGTTGACGGTCGCCTCGTCGTCCGCCAGGAAGACGGCGTTGTTGAGGCTCTTGCTCATCTTGGCATTGCCGTCCGTGCCCACCAGCGTGCCGCCCACCACCAGCGCCTCGGGAATGGGGAACACTTCGCCGTAGGCCAGGTTGAAGCGCCGCGCGATTTGCCGGGTCATCTCGACATGGGCTTCGTTGTCCTGTCCGACCGGCACCAGGTTGCCGCGGGGCATCAGGATGTCGGCGGATTGCAGGACCGGATAGCCCAGCAGGCTGTAGGGGACCTGGTCCATGCCGGCGGCGTTGGCCATGTCCTTGATGGTGGGGAGCTGCTGGATCCGCTCGACGGTCACGAGGCTGCCCAGCAGCAGGTTCATTTCGTAGACCTCGTGCACCGCGCTTTGCAGATAGAAGGTGACCTTGTCGGGATCGATGCCGATGGCCAAGTGGTCCAGCACGATGGCCCGGGCGTTGTCGGCAATGGCCTCGATGCTGGCCTTGTCCGGTTTGGTGGTCAGCATGTGCAGGTCCGCCACCAGGAAGAAGCACTCGTACTTGTCCTGCAGGGCCAGACGGTGCCGGTGGCTGCCGATGAAGTGGCCCAGGTGCAGTTGCCCGGTGGGCCGGTCTCCGGTCAGGATGCGGGGTTTGGTATCGCTCATGGTTGCTGCTCTCCTTCAAAGCTGCAAGGCGTTTTCGGCCAGGGCGACGGCCGTGGTCAGGGCGCGCATCTTGTTCATGGCCTCGTTGTATTCGTATTCGGGCTGGCTGTCCATGACCAGGCCGCCACCGGCCTGCAGGACACAGGTCGCACCCAACATGGTGATGGTCCGGATGGTGATGCAGGTGTCCATGGTCCCGTCGTGGTCGATATACCCGACCACCCCGGCGTACGGTCCCCGGCGGGACGCCTCCAGCTCCTCGATGATCTCCATGGCCCGGATCTTCGGCGCGCCACTGACGGTGCCGGCCGGCAGGGTCGCACGGATGAGATCGATGCCGTCCATGCCTTCCCTGAGCCGTCCCTGGACATCGCTGACGATGTGCATGATGTGGCTGTAGCGCTCGATCTGCATCACGTTGGCCACCTGTACCGACCCGTAGTCGCAGACGCGTCCCAGGTCGTTGCGTCCCAGGTCCACCAGCATGACGTGCTCGGCCCGTTCCTTGGGATCCGCCAGCAGGTCCTCCGCCAGTTGCCGGTCCTCCTCCGGGGTTTCGCCGCGCCAGCGCGAGCCCGCGATCGGGTGCAGGCCGGCCTGGCGGTCCTCCAACCGCACGTGCATCTCGGGGCTGGAGCCCACTAGGCGCATCGGCGGCCCCTTGAGGCCGGGAATGTGCGAGAAATCCAGGTAGAACATGTAGGAGGACGGGTTGACCATCCGCAGGGCGCGGTAGATGGTGAAGGGGTCCGCCTGTGTCGCGCGCGTCTGGCGCATGCTGAGCACGCCCTGAAAGATGTCGCCGGCGATGATGTAGTCCCTGGTGCGGCGCACGATCTCGGCGTATTCCTCCGGTGTCTGCGAGCAGGCCCACGGAGCGTCGTCGCAAATTTCCGGCAGGTTCGGTTCGGCGAACGGCGCATGGATGCGATCGCAGATGGCGTTGATGCGCCGACAGGTGTCGGCATAGGCCCGATCCAGGTCCGGGTGGGTCAGGTCCAGGTTCACCATCACCAGGAGGCGGTGCTTGACGTGGTCGAAAATCACCAGTTCGTCGCTGAACAACATGACCATGTCCGGGGTGCCGATGAGGTCCTCGGCGGTGGCCGGCAGCTTTTCGATGAACCTGACCATGTCGTAGCCGAACATGCCCACGGCACCGCCCTTGAAGCGCGGCAGGTCCGGTACGTCCACCACGGTTTCCGCCGTGACCTGTTCGCGCAGGATGTCGAAGGGGTCTCCGCACATTTCCTTGACCGAACCGTTCGGTCCGGCCAGGGTCATGCGGTCCCCGTAGGCCACCAGGCTGCGGGTGGGGTTCAGCCCGATGAAGCTGTAGCGGCCGAACCGTTCCCCGGCCTCGGCGGATTCCAGCAGGAAGCAGGGCTGCGTAGCCTGGGATCCCTGGATTAGTTGCTGGTCGGGGCGTCGGCACAGCTTCAGGAACACGGACACGGGCGTGTCCATGTCGGCCGGGATTTCCCGATAGACGGGATACCGGGTTGCCTCTCCCCGATGGGCCTTGACCATGGCCAAGGCCGGAACGAAATTCACCGCTGCACCTCCAGAAAACAAAAAACCCGGATGCCGTGTTCGACGGGACATCCGGGGACGAAATCCGGGGATTCCGCGGTGCCACCCCACTTGAGCATCCAGGCAGTGCCCTGCGCTCCTCTCTGCAGGAACGGGACTTGCGTCCGATTCCCCGCGCCCTGATAACGGTGGCGTCTCCGGCTTGCCTACTGGGGTTTCCGTTCGGCTTGCGACTCACCGGTCCATTCACCTGCCCCTTGCCTGCTTCCTTTCCACCGGCCGGAAGCTCTCTGAAGGCAGACTGGCAGGCTACTAGCCCGGATCACAGTCCATTTATGGTTGGTTCAAGGATACAGGTCGGATCGGGTGGTGTCAACATTGGCCCGAACGCGGCCCCGGGTTGGTTTCCGATCGTCGCCGATCGCGGGCGCGGCTTGGGATAGAGGAAGGAACAGAGGCTGCGTTCCGGCTTTCTCCTGCCTGCAAGATGCGGGGCGATAGCGCCAACGCGGGGCCCGTGTGTCCCCTGCATGCCAATCAGCGGCTTTGAGCGATGCGATTGCCCTGCCTTCTGTAGAGTATGTACATATTTCTGTGGTATATATACCAAACAGGTGTGCCAAATCTGTTAGGCTTGAATTCAGTGGAAATCATGTATGGGGGTAATGGCATGGAAATGGTCCAGACGACAGCAATCATCCTGGCAGCAGTGGGAGCGTTGAACTGGGGCCTGGTGGGGTTGTTCAAGTTCGATCTCGTAGCCTTGATCGCGGGTGGACTGAAGTTCGGTGACGTGAATGCACTGTCACGCATCATCTACGTGCTGGTTGCCATCGCCGGCATCATCAGTGTGATCGGGCTTCTGGGGATGTGATCAGGCTTTTGGTTTGGAGGAGCATATACATGACTGGACAGGCGGTGGCCCGTCCAGTGGTGCATCCGGTTTACAGGTCGTTGAGGGCTTTGGTGGGCGCGCCTCTCGCCGTGGGGCAGTCCCTGTCCCCCGGGGCGTGGGAGGGGCCGGTACCTTGACGACCTGACCGGTTTTGGATCGCGGTTTCCGCTCCGGTGCATTTCAGTCTCGGGCCGGCAGGCCGCGGTTGGGTTCGGACTTGGTGTTCGTGTCGGGGTCCTCAACAGTGCCCTTGGTCCTGCGTCAGGCCTTTGGTGTCCAGGTCCTCAAGCACCGTGGTCTGTGTCCTGTTGGCCATGCGCCGGGATGCCGTGTGCGTCACCGCGGCCCGCGTGCCTGCTGCCGATGCAGCTTCCGCAGCGTGTAGCCGACCCTGTGTCTCCGGTTGTTCCCTCCCTTTCGGCTGCCGTGCCAAATTGCGCCGATACCGTGCGCAGGCGCCCGTGCGGTTCGTGTGGGGATTTTTGTACGGTGTCGTGACCGTTTTTTGCACCGGCCCATGTTGCGGTCCACGCCGATGTCGGATGTAATGATCAGCAGGTCCGCGGGCACCGCGTAGCACACGTAGGCGTACCACTGCGGGTGTGGTTCCGAGCCTTCCGCCGGATGCGGGCCCGGCAGCCCTGCCATTGCCGCCGGCGCCTGTCCGGCAGGTCCACGGACGGATCCCAGGGGAGGGTTGGAAGTCGATTGGATGTCCGGGCATCGAACAGCTCACCCGTTGATTGAACACTGCAGGCCGGTCCCCGTGCAGGCAGTGTTTGTGTGCCTGTCATGCCAAGTCTCGCTGCCTGTCGGCAAGCAGGCTGGTGGCGGTCGGCAGGGCCCTGTTGGCTGAAAGTGCGCCAGTTTTGCCGGTGCTCGCATTGACAGGTTGGTGCCCGTGTCGAATCCGTCCTGGCGGTGTTTTTAGTGTTGCGTTCCCCGGTCCGGGTAACATCCCGCGCTCCATGTGTGGCTGTTGGATGCGGGAAGGAGTGTTGACGCGTGCCTGAGATCGTATACATCAAGGACCTCGTCATCGTGTTGGGGGCGGCGGTTGTGGTCGTTACCCTCTTGCAGCGTGCCGGCTTGCCCTCGATCGCCGGGTTCATCCTGACCGGTGCCCTTGTTGGCCCCACGGCCCTTGGATTGGTGGACGACACCCATCAGGTGGAGGTGCTGGCGGAAATCGGTGTGGCTCTGCTGCTGTTCGGCATCGGATTGGAGCTGTCGCTCGATCGTCTTCGACATCTGTGGAAGGCCATTTTGTTGGGTGGAGGGTTGCAGGTTGCCTTCACTGTTGCATGTACAGCGGCATTGTCCCTGGCATTTGGGTTGTCGCCGGGACCAGCCGTGTTCCTGGGTTGCATAGTGGCGGTCTCCAGCACTGCCGTCGTGTTGCGCGGCCTCTCCAAAAGCGGGGAATTGGAAGCACCGCATGGCCGGTTGGCGGTTGGCATTCTTGTCTTCCAGGATCTTTGTGTGATCCCGATGATGTTGGCGGTCCCGTACCTGGCGGGAGAAGGTGGGGATTTCCGGGAAATCCTTACGACGGTGGGTACCGTGGCTGTGGTGGTCCCGGGGGTATTGGTCGCGGCGGGCCGCATTGTCCCGCGCCTGCTTGAATTTGTGTCGCAGACGCGCGAACGCGAGCTCTTCATCCTGAGTGTTTTCCTTCTCTGTTTCGGAACCGCCTGGCTGTTGTCGATGGTGGGCATATCGCTGGCCCTCGGTGCTTTCCTGGCGGGGCTGATTGTCTCCGGATATCAGTACAGGCATCAGGTGATGACGGATCTGATCCCAGCGCGCGAGGTGTTGGCCAGCCTGTTCTTCGTTTCCGTGGGCATGCTGCTGGACGTATCGGATGTTGTGGAACACATGGGGACAACCGTCGGTTTGCTCGCCATGATCCTCGTCGGCAAATTTGTAATCATCTTGGGGACGGCCCTGATTCTGCGACTGCCATTGCGGGTGGCGATTCTGTCCGCCACTCTCCTCTGTCAGATTGGGGAATTCTCCTTTATCCTCATGAACGTCGGCGGTGGCATCCAACTTCTGGGTGCCGAGCTTGCCCACAGCTTGCTCGTGGCCATCATCCTCTCCATGCTGCTGACGCCGATCGTCATCGCCTTCGGACCGCACTTGGCCGGCAGCGCGGCACGGGTACCTTGGCTGAACCGCCTCCTGGATGCGGAACCCCCCGGCATCGATGTGGACGAACCCCACCGCGATCACGTGATCGTTGCCGGTTGTGACCAAACCGGCCGGCGCTTGTGCCAAGCTCTTGGTGCTGCCGGCCACGCCTATGTGGCCGTTGACTGGAATCCGGACCATGTCCACCAAGCGCACGATGCCGGAGTCAGGGCGGTACTCGGGGACATGACGCAGTTTCAGGTTTTGGAAGAGCTTGGTTGCAGCAAAGCCCGACTGGTGGTCATCAATTTCCACGAACCAAATGTGGCCGAAACCGCACTGCACGCGATACGGGCGGTGGCCCCCGATGTTTCAGTGATCGCACTTGCGCAGTACGAATTGGACAGGGATCTACTGCTGACCGCAGGAGCTTCCACGGTCGTCACGGCCGAAGCCGAAGTAATGGACGCCTTCACGGATTCGTGTCTGGCCGCCCTGGAGCCGAGCACCGTTCGGCCGACGTAGCTGGAGCCTTCAGTTGGCCGTTGTCGACGACGAGGACCCAAGCAGGGGTCCGAACACGCAGCCACGAGTTGGTTTCCGCTCGGCGGAGATCGTGGCGCGGTGCCGGACAGGGGCCGAAACACAATCTGCGTTTCGGCCGTCTTCTACCGGACAGGTGCGGGGGCGATGCAGGGACTGAATGGCTCGTCCCGGAACCGAGCCACGCATCCGGGGTTGTGCCTTGCCATCACTGCCATGGGGCCCCGCACCCGTCGCTGGAGCTTGGAGCGGCCCTGGCTTGATGCGCGTGCCTGCGGTCACATCGGGTGACCGGATTGGATTGAGATATCCAAATCAAGATGAAATGTTGTATTTTTTACTCATGCAGGATAGGATCGGAACTTCAAGGACGCGATCTCGGCAATGGGTTCGTCGAATTGAAAGGGGCTTATATCGAATAGTTGATAGTCAAACTTTTGTGCTGCAATTGATGCGAGAGAGAGGACCCGACTGCGAACCGGGCCTTCGACCGGACACAGTGATAGGAGCACCGTGACCAGCAAACCCCATTCTACAGCGC
>CAZMKQ010000046.1:0-29531 GCA_964566955.1 uncultured Caldilineaceae bacterium
AAACCGGTCGTCCACTTCCTGTTCGATGATGCCAATGTTGGCTATCAGTGTCTGGGCATTGGCCTGAATGGCGGCGAAGTAGCCTTCCTCCCCAATGTCGCTGGAAGCGCGGATGGCTGAAAGTTGCTGCTCAAAGGCGTCTCGTTCCCGGGCGATGTCGGCCTTGATTTGCGGGAGGTTGTCGACGGTGGCCGCAGTCAGGAGCGGTGCTTGGGCGACCAGTGAACCACTCTGTTGGGCAGCACGCACCGCCGCGCCCATGTCCGGGATGCTTTCGTTGTTGACGACATCCTGAAGCAAGCCCACCCGGTGGAAGGAAAACCAACCGACAAGGCTGGCCACAACCGTGAGCAGGACGGCGCCCCCGAGGCCCAGATAGAGCCGGGTACCGAGCCGTCGCAGGCTGCGGAACAGGGTGTTCATGGATCCGCCACTTGGAATGAATCGACCGGAAGGTATTGCCCGTCGGGTCCGATCACGGTCAGGAAGACCGCATCGGAACCCTGGTTGTCCCAGGGTCCGAAGACCAGGCTGAAGCCGCCCAGGTCCATCGTGGTGCCGAACTTGAACGCCCAGAGGAAACATTCCCTGGTGACTTCAATACCGCAGCGCCGCAAGGCCTCAACCGTCATGCGTCCGGCCAGGTAGCCTTCAAAGGAAACGAAACCGGGTTCCGCCTCCGGGGCGAAGTCGGCCAGCGCCTGATGGTAGGCGGCCGTGATTGGCAACGAAGCGTCGGTGGGGAAGGGCACCACCTGTGTCACGAACACGCCTTCACCGTCCCGCTTCAACTCTCCGGCCAAGGCGTTGCTGCCAACGAAGGAAATGTTGACGAAGACCGCGTCCAGGCCGATACGCCGCGCCCAGGCAATGAGGTTTGCGACCGGTTCATAGGCTCCAATGATGATGACGGCTTCGGGATTGCCCCTTTGCAAGTCGACCAAACCGGTTTTGACCGCCGTGGTGTTGCGCGGATACACACCGATTGCCGCCGGCTTCTTGTTGCGTTTGGCGAGGGCTGTGACGGTGCCGTGATATCCCGCCTGACCGTACGAATCGTCCTGGTAGACAATGCCGATGCGCGACAGACCAAGAACATCCACCAACTGCTTGACCATCTCCTCGGTTTCCTGGTTGTAGGAGGCGCGCAGGTTGAGCACGTTGTCCCACTCCTGCAAGCGCAGGAATCCCGCCCCGGTAAACGGTGCGATATAGGGGACCTCGGCATCCCGGGCCACCGGCAGGGCGGAGCGCGACGTGGGTGTGCCCACCGCTCCGATCAAGGCGAACACCGCCTCGTCTTCGATCAACTGCTTGGTGTTCGAGATGGCGGCTTCCGGTTCGTAGGCGTCGTCAAGGGAAAGGAGTTCCAGGCGGCGGCCGAATACGCCGCCATCCTGGTTGATTTCCTGGAACGCCGCCTCGATCCCAAGCTTCATGTTCTTGCCCAGTTCCTGGGCGGGACCGCTGAAGGCGGCCGATTGGCCGAACAGGATGCGGTCGGGAAAAATGCCGGGATCGATGTCCGCGGACGCGTCGGTTTCGGCGACCGGAACGGTTGTCGGGGTCGGCTCAGATTGCGGGGTCGGGGTCGGGATGGGTCCGGCCGGCGCGTCGGGCTGCGAACACCCTTGGAGGATGAGGGCCGCGGCCAGTGACAGGACGGCCGCCAGCCACGAGGCTGGCCGCGACAGGGCTGTGGGGCCGTGCGCCTTCATGGCGTCCGGTGCTTGACCAGGGTCAGAATGTTCCTGTCGTCCTCCCGCCGGTAGTCGACTTTGTCCATCAGGTTGCGGATCAGGTGCAGCCCCAGTCCGCCAATCGGCCGGTCTTCAAGGGCGGAGGTGACATCGGCGGCCGGTGCATCCGCAGTGGGGTCGAACGCGATCCCGTCATCGACAACCTTGATGGTAACGGCTTGGTCCTGGGAATCCAGGGTGACCTTCATGTAGGTGCTTTGGGCCTGTGCCCGGTGTTCGACGAGATTGTCGCCGATTTCGTCCAACGCCAGCTGGACTTGGAAGGCCAGGTCGGGCATCCAGCCTTCGGTTTCGGCCATCTCTTCCACTGCGGCCGCGAGGCGCGGCAATTCAGGGGCGGCGAGATCGATTTGGATGGAACGGATGGCGCTCATGGCACCGCGTCCGTGAAACGCAGGGTCAGGCAGGTGATGTCGTCGAATTGCGGGGTGTCGCCGACGAAGGCCTGCAGGTCCGTCAGCACACAGTCGGTAAGGTCGTGCGCATTCCGGTCCCTGGCGGCCGTCAGGGTTGCACACAGCCGTTCCATGCCGAATTCCTCATCGTCGCCGTTGATGGCCTCCGGGATGCCGTCGGTGTACAGGAACATCGTATCGCCGGGCGCCAAGTCGATGGACTTGACGTTGTAGTCGAGGCCTGACATTACCCCCAGGGCCACGCCTCCGGTCAGGGGCAGCTGCTCGGTCGTGCCGTCCGCGTGCATCAGGACCGGGGGATTGTGGCCGCCGTTGGCATAGGTCAGGGAGCCGGACGCCGGGTCGAACACGGCGTAGAACATGGTGACAAACATGCCCGCGACGTTGGTTTCGGTCAGCAGGTCGTTGACCTCCTGCATGGTGCTGCCCGCATCGGGGGTTCTGGCCGCCGCCCTGAGCAAGGTGTAGCTGGCCATCATGAAAAGGGCGGCCGGCACGCCCTTGTCGGAGACATCGGCAATGGCCAAGCCCACGCGTCCGTCCTCCAGCGGTATCGTGTCGTAGAAGTCGCCGCCGACGCTGCGGGCGGCCTCCATGCTGGCATGGAGGTGGAAGCCGGCGCCCTGCGGCAGCCGCGTGGGCAGGACGGACTGCTGGATTTGGGTGGCGATCGACAGTTCGTTCTGCACGCTGACCAGCTGGTCGCGGGCCTTCAGCACACTGCGCCATTCGGCCAGGTGTGCCAGGGTCCGGTCGATGGTGACCTGCAGGTCGGTGAAGTCGATTGGCTTGGTGATGAAGTCGAAGGCGCCCCGGTTCATGGCCGTGCGGATGTTGTCCATGTCGCCGTAGGCGGAGACGATGATGGCCCGGATGTTCGGGTCCACCGAGGGAATCTGCTCCAGGAGGGTGAGGCCGTCCATCTGGGGCATGTTGATGTCGGAGACCACCATGTCGATGTCCCCGACGGCCCGCAGGAGCTCGAGGGCCTCCACCCCGTTGCCGGCGAAGAGGAACTGGTACCGTCCGCGCCGGATGCCCCTGCGCATGCGCTGCAGGACCAGGGGCTGGAGGTCGGGTTCGTCGTCGACCACCAGTATTTTGTTGGGTCGTTGTTCCTCTTCCACCCGTTCCTGCTCCTGTGCCTGCGTATGGACTGCGATGGGGCGATGGGCGCGGCCCGGGCCCGCCGACCGGCGCAGCACTGTCGATACCGTACCGCCGACCGTTCCGGAGGGCGCGGCCGGCGTCAGCGGCGTGGTGTCTTCACCGCCTCATAAACACGCACGGCGGCATCCGCCGGGGATGTCCGGCGGTTGTGCGAAGGCCACCGCAGTCATTGGGCGGTGGCGCAGTGCGGATGGCGGCCGGATTGCCCGACAGTGCCACTCAAGCTTACATGGTCGCCAGCGCCTCCGCCCGCGACCCCTGGATGTTGATGATCTGGTCGAAGCCGCTGATCACGAAAATGTCCTGGATGGGGTTGGAAAGCGTGCAGATCACGAACTTGCGCTGGCTGGACTGCAGGCTTTTGGCCGTGGTGAGAATGACCCGCAGGCCGGCACTGCTGATGTACTGCAGGTTTTCGCAATCCAGGACCACGCCGAGATCGCTGTCGGCCGTGGCGTTTTCGAGCGCGGCGTTGAATTCGGCGGCATTGCTGCTGTCCACGCGCCCATCGAGCGCGACGACAAGGCTGTTGCCGGAGGTTTCGGTATTGACGTTCATGGACCTGCCTGTTCAGAGAAAAAGGTACCAACCAAGCCTTTGCGGTCCATTCGTACCCGGCAGTGCGGCGGCGGGACGGACCAGCCAGTCCGCACAGCGGGGACAACTCGAACCGATGAAGGACCCTGGATCAAGTTTAACGCGTAAATCGCAATTGCGGGTGAAGTTGCGCGAAAGTCAGAGCACGCAGCCTTCAAAGGAGCGGCCCTGGATGGGATAGTACACCGGGCCCTCCCCCTCCCCCGTGTAGCGGGATTGGGCCGACATGTAGGAAAGGGCGATGGCCCGACGCCAGGTGTTGGAGCGGTTCGGCGCCGTGTAGTGCGGCAGCAGGGAGTGGAAGAACAGGCCGTCGCCCGCCTGCATCGGCAGGGTTTCCATGTCGTCGGCATTGAAGTGGTCCGGATCCACGACGTAGTCGTCCCTGACCTCGATGTGCGGCAGGGCGCCGCGCCGGTGGGCGCCGGCAATCACGGACATGCAGCCGTTTTCCAGCGTTGCGTTGTCCAGGGGGAACCAGCAGGAGCACAACTCCATGGGTTCAATGGGCCAATAGGGGGAGTCCTGGTGCATGCCCTTGGCCGAGCCCACTTCCGGCGGCTTGAGCAGCAGGGCATTGCGAAACATCTTGATGTCGGGGCCCAGAATCGAAGTCAGCACGCCCAGGAGGTTCGGATGCTTGCCCAGGTGTTCGAACAGATCGTCGTTCTCGACCAGGCCGTCGATCTTGCGGATGCCGTCCCCCGGGTGCTCCACCGACAGTTCGCCGCGCGTGACGCGCGGTTCGATCTGAATCCGCAGCGCCCCCGTCGCCCGTCCGCCGTGCGTGTACTCCCTGAGCCGTTCCCCCAAGGCGCACACCTCCGCCGGCGGCACCAGGTCCCGCACGAGCAGAAAGCCGGTCCGGTGGTAGTGATCGAGTTCCGCGTCCGTGAGTGTGCGTGTCATGGGGTCCGTCCCGCCGGGCAAGGTTTCGGGCAACCTCCATTCTACCTGCCGGAGGGCTCCGCCGGACCGCGGGCGGCAGGCGCAGGGCCCGATGATAGGATCGCGGGCATTGGCAGCCCTGTTCCCGCACCCCAAACCATTTATGGACACCAAGCGCCCGGTGGCAGACACCCACATCCACCTTTGGGATCCCGGTCACTTGACCTATCCGTGGCTGGAGACCGTGCCGGCCATCGCGGGTCCGCACGGGCCGGCCGAACTGCAGGCCCAGGAGGCGGAAACGGATCGGTTCCGGCTTGCGCAGATCGTCTTCATGCAGGCCGGGGCCGAGGACGCGGAGGCGGTTCCCGAGGCCCGTTGGGTAAATTCGTTGGCGGACACGGTGGAGCCCCGCATCACGGGCATCGTCGCCTGTGCGCCCGTGGAGCAGGGCGAAGCCGTTCGTCCCGTGCTGGAGGAGCTGGCGACCATGCCCAGGGTCAAGGGGGTGCGCCGCCTGATACAGGACCAGCCGGCCGGCTATGCGGCCACTCCGGCCTTTGCCGAGGGCGTGCGGCTGCTGCCAGGGTACGGGTTTTCCTTCGACCTTTGCATTCACCATCACCAGTTGGCCGAAGTGACCGGCCTGGTACGCAGGTGTCCGGAAGTTGCCTTCATCCTGGACCACATCGGCAAGCCGGACATCGCGGCCGGCACCCTCGATCCCTGGTGCCGCGACCTGAAGGCCCTATCGGAGCTGCCGAACGTGGTGTGCAAGATTTCCGGCATGGCCACGGAGGCGGACCATGCGAACTGGCAACCGGACGATCTCAAGCCGTACGTGGACCATGTCGTCGAGTGCTTCGGCGAGGACCGCATTGTCTATGGCGGCGACTGGCCGGTCAGCCTGTTGGCGTTGAGGAGCTGGGGGCACTGGGTGGATGTGCTCGACGACCTTACCGGTTACCTGGGCCCCGCGGCACAGCGAAAGTTGTACTTCGACAACGCCGTCCGCTTCTATCGCCTACCGGCCTGAGCCGGCACCGCGATGACCGCAGGCCCGCGGGGCGGTCCGGCCGCTGTGCCCCTGACACGGGGCCCGCGCCACCACTTCTTCGGCTACTACGAGATTTGCCCTTGGAACGCCACCGGGCAATATCACCTGTGCCTGGAAACGGACTTCCACGACCGGCCACCGACGGTGCAGGACGAGGCGGCCGTTGGGCTGGTGGAGAGGGGATCGACAACCTTCCAACCGCTCGCCCGCACGCAGGCCTTCAACCTGCAGCAGGGAGCCATGCTGCATTGGCTCCCGACCAACCCAACGCGTGAAATCTGCTACAACGCGCGGCAGGGAGATCGCCATGTGGCCGTGCGCATGGACATCCACAGCGGCCACACGCAGGTGCTGCCGCGTCCGGTCAGCGGACTAAGTCACGGCGGCATCCTGGCGGCCAGCCTCAACTATGCGCGCCTCGCCGAGATGCGCCCGGTGGTTGGGTACAGGGGGCTGCCGGATGTGTTCCGGGGCCAGGACCAGCCCGAAGACGACGGACTGTTCATCCTCAACATGCTGACCGGAGAGGCGGACCTCGTCCTGTCCTATGCCCAAATCCGGGATCTGTTTCCGCAGTATCCCGCCATGGCGACGCACGGTCTCTGGTTCAACCACACCGAGTTCAGTCCGGACGATCGCCGCGTTCTGGCGGTCGTGCGCTGGAACGAGCCGGGGATTGAAATCAAGCATACGATGCTGTTTTCGGTGGGTGTGGACGGGCGCGACGTACGGATGCTGGCGGACCTTGGGGCTTCGCATTTCACTTGGCGATCCAACCGGGAAGTGTTCGGCTGGCTGACGTTTGGAGCCGGCGAGTGGTATCACCGGCTGGATACGGAGACAGGTGACGTGTCCGCGCCCTTCTGTCCGGACTTGCTGACCCGGGACGGGCACTGCAGCTTCAGCGCCGACGGCCGTTGGCTGCTGACCGACGAGCACTGGCCGGAACATCAACAAAAAGGGCTGGTGCTCTTCGACATGCGGGACCAGCGGCGCATGGAACTCGGCCGGTATGCGGCACCGGACCGCTTCCCCGGTGAAATCCGCTGCGACCTGCATCCCCGCTTCGATCGCAGCCAAACAGCCGTAAGCTTCGACTCGGTGCACGAGGGGACGCGGCAGGTGTACGAAGTGGATGTCGCACAATGGACGGCCGATCAGGCGGAGGTGGGCAAGTGAACGGGCGGACGGATATTGGCACGGCCCTCGCACGGGCAGCGGACGGCGGTCCGCCGCTGCTGCTGGACGGGGCCACCGGGACCGAACTGGAACGCCGGGGCGTGGAGATGGTCGATGGTCTGTGGGATGCCTTGGCCACCGGTGCGCGCCCGGACGTGCTGCGGCAGATCCACGCGGACTACCTCCAGGCCGGATCACGGGTTGTCATTGCCAACACCTTTGCGACCTCTCGCTACGTGCTGGCGGAGGCGGACCACGCGGACCAGTTTGAAAGCCTCAACCGCGACGCGGTCCGGCTGGCCGTGGAGGCCCGGGACGCGGTAAGGCCGGCTGCCTGGGTGGCGGGGTCCATTTCGCCCCTGAACTTTGGTGTAGTGCCGGCTTCGCTGCAGACGGCGCGGAAGGACTACGGGGATCAGGCCGAGATCATGGCCGGGGCCGGTGCGGATCTGATCATTCTGGAAATGATGCGGGATGTGGAATTGACCGACGCGGCGGTGGACGCGGTCAGGGCTGTCGGATTGCCCTGCTGGGTCGGCTACAGCGTCGAACAGGATGCCGAAGGGCGGCTGGTCTCCCAAGGACAGGATATTCCCCTGCGGGAGATGTTGGAGGAACTCGACTTTGCGTCGGTACAGGCCGTGGGGGTGATGCATTCCCTGGTGGAGCCAACCGGACCCGCCCTGGCGGAAGTGGCCGCCGTCTGGCCCGGTCCGCGCTTTGCCTATGCGCACTCCGGTGGGTGGACGATGCCGCACTGGCAATTTGACGACATCATTGCGCCCGATGCCTATGCCACCGCCGCCGCCGGTTGGGTGGCTTCCGGCGTGGAGGCGGTGGGCGGCTGCTGTGGTCTGGGGCCGGAGCACATCCGCACCCTGGCAAGGGAACTTCTGTAGTCCGGCTGTGGCCCCCTGTACATCAACGCACTCACCTGCCGTCTCCGTCTAAAATGTGCCTGCTTGCAATGGAGGCGACTTGATGAGCATCTCCACAGTTTGGAAGGTACAGGCGGGGTCGCCACAGACAACACAGGCCTCGTTGGTGAACCTGGCCAGCCCTATTCCTTCCTGGAACACGCCGGAATATCCCGCTGAATGGCCCGGGAGTGATGAGATGCCGACGGTTCCGAGACATGCCTACATCCTCAACTACCTGCTGACTGCCTTGTATCATCTGCTGAAACAGCGCGGCCGTCCGTTCGGCATTGAACAGGACATCGGTCTGCACTTTTACGATGCCGATGGTCTGCAGCAGCGGTGCGACCCGGACATGATCATCATGCCGTTTCCCAACACCGGACACGGCTCCCTGCGCCGCTGGGACATGCCCTGTCCACCCGACTGCGTGTTCGAAATTGCATCCCCGTCCACCAAGGACAGGGATTTGGGCCTCAGGAAGGATTGGTATGCGTGGATGGGGGTGCGGGAGTACTGGATTCTGGACCCGGTGGATTCCGATGATCCCGTCCACTTTGAGACCGGCCTTCTGTTGCCGGACGGTCCTGTAATGGGATGGCAACTCGAGCAGGGCCGGTACGTGCCGCTGGAAGCGTTCTGGGATGCCTCCGCGCGCACCTGGTCCGCCCATTCACCGGTCTTGGACTGCGAACTTCTCTTCGTGCAGGAACTGCACAGGCGGGAACTCGATGGTGGAATTCGCATCGGTGACCCGGAGACGGGGGAGCCCATCGTCCACGCCAGGGAGATGCACGGCCAGATGGCGGCGAAGGATGCTGAAATCGCGGCGAAGAATGCCGACATTGCAGGGATGGTCACCACCTTGGCAACGGTCCGATACGGTCAAGTCGCAGCCGACGAGCTTCGATTGATGATGCAGCAGTCCTCGGCACCGGTGCCGGATTTGCATGTGGTGCAGGCCTGGATGGCCGCCTCTTCATCCGAAGAGTTCCTGGACTTGGCGCGTCAATACTTCGGATTGCCCGCGTCGGGGCGGTAGGAGCCCACAGGAATCACCCTGCAGGCATTGTTGCGGCACTGCCAGACAAAATCAGCGCTTTTCCCCAAGCTTGACTTTGCATGCGATCCACCGGGGGTATGCAACCTTCTTTGCATTGGTAAAGCCGAGGCGACATGACGCGGCTTGGAAAGGCATTGGAACGCGAGGGGTTGCTGTTCCTGTTGGCCCTACAGTTCCTGACACGGCTGCCCCTGCCGCAGCATCTCGACTATTCTCCGGCCCGGCTGGGGGCTGCTCGGCGTTACTTCCCCCTCGTGGGTGTCGTGGTGGGGAGCATAGGGGCGCTGGTCTACGGAGCCGCCGCCATCCTGCGTTTGCCCCAGGTGATGGCCGCGCTGCTGGCCACCGCCGCAACCATTCTGGTCACGGGTGCTTTCCACGAAGATGGACTAGCCGACACTTTCGATGGGCTTGGGGCATTCAGTCGCGAGAGGATGTTGGCGATCATGCAGGACAGTCGGATTGGCGTTTTCGGGGCCGTGGGGCTCGGAATGACGTTGGCCCTGAAGGTGGCTGCATTGGCCTCCCTGCCTGTGGCCCTGGCCCTGGCCTGCCTGGTGGCCGGACACGGCCTTTCCCGCCTCTCCAATGTCGTCGTTGCCGCCACTTCGCCCTATGTTCGGAACTCGGGAGCCGGCAGCCTGCTTGCCGGACGGCTGGGCTGGGGTGGTACAAGCCTGGCAACGGCCACAGGCTTGGGTTGTCTGGCCGTGGTGATGATGGTCTCCCTGTCCGAAGCCCTGGCAGGGATTGCCGGGCTGGCACTGGGGCACTTGGCCATGCGCGGCCTATATGAGAAACGTTTGGGAGGGCATACCGGCGATACACAGGGAGCTGTCCAACAGTGGAGCGAACTGGGCTTTTATCTGGGGGTCTTGACGTGGCACTCACACTGATTCGGCATACGCGACCCGCAGTCAACCCCGGTATTTGCTACGGACGCACCGATCTGGCTCTGGCCCACACATTCGCGGAAGAAGCCGGTGCCATTCTGGCCCAGCTGGAACCGGCGGAGGCCCTGGTGTCAAGTCCCCTGAACCGCTGTCGTGCCCTGGCCGAACTGATTGGTTCCGCCTTGCACCTTCAGCCTGCCTACGACCGTCGCCTGCAGGAAATGGACTTCGGTACATGGGAAGGACGGGACTGGAACGACATCCCGCGCACGGAGCTTGACGCGTGGGCCGACGACTTTCTTCATGCCCGGCCGCACGGCGGAGAGAGCGTTCATGCCTTTGTGGCACGCGTCCATGAAGTCCTGGCCGAACTGCGCAACGACGGTGTTTCCCGCCTGGTGGTCACCCATGCAGGTGTGATCAAGGCATCCACGGTGGCAAAAGCCGCCGATCTCTCTTTTTTTCAGACCTCGGTTGCCTATGGTGGCATGCTGAGAATCTAAGGCTTGGTTCACGCCTGTTCCTCAAACCTTGGAGGTTTTGGTAATTCACTCTCAGTTGATGGGGACTGGTTTGTTCGTCCCTGCAACTCGCGTCTGGGTGGAGCAGTTTCCACCGTTGTCTTGGTTCTCTCCGCGAGCAGGGCCTTCACCTCCTGATAGAGCGTTCACAACACAATCCCGTCGTCATTGAGGCGGTCGCGGATGTCACAGGCGGCATTGGCATCCGCGTCCAACACAACCTCATCAACACAGTACAACCGGTCTCCCTGACGCGTGCCCTGCAGCAGGCCCGTCCAGGAAGCCGTTTGCGAAGTGCAAGCCGGGTTGACCAATGCCAACGCAGAACCTCTGTGTCGAGATATCGAGGTTAGGACGTCGACCATTTTGCTCCTGACCCAACTGCTCAGTCTGCTCTTGGTGTTCCTGTGGCGGGACTTGGTGGCTTTCAGGCGGTTGCGCGGCCTGGTCGGGGCCTCTCATAGCAGAGACCCGGTGGGAGCTCCGGCACCAGTGGCGGGTGTTGTGCATTACTGTAGCCACGCAGACTGCATGAAGAGCAACGGCGCATTGAGCAGTGGTGTGGCCGAGCAATCTCTGTGCCCTATGAAGCCGAAGGCGCAGAGCCTGTGTTCGGATCCGCCTGGTCAAGGACACTCTGAACCTACGCCATCCTTACAGGGTGTCGCCTCTCGCCGACTGTCAGATTTCCTGTCATCAATCGCATCATTTGCCACATCAACCTTGACAGTGACAGATTTCGTGCTAACCTTGCTCACTGCAAGCGGAAAGTGTCCGGGCGTGGAGCGCTCGGGGCGATTAGGAGGCGGTGAGAGAAGGACGGTATGACTGAGCGAGACAGGTACGAAAGGCAAGTAGATCGCGAGTGGGTAGACGCGCTAAACCTTGCTCGGGCCCAAGCACCGGTGGATGAAGTAGCGGACGAAGCGATTCAGTGCCTGACCAAAGCCCAAAACAAAGCTGGCTGGATCCCGTGTCTTGAAGACATTTTTGACACTGTCGAGAGCCCTGTATCAGCCAATATGCAACTTGCTGCGCTGGATCGCCTTGCAGATGCCCACCGTCGCGACAAGCACACGGTGGTGGCTACTGATGAAGCAAAGCGGATGTGCTTGGAACAGGCGCTGACTCCAGGAAGACAAGAACTCCCGCCACCACGTGAAGAGATTTGTCGCCGAATCCTCAACGCGTTGATGGAAACATGTTGCTTCGCGACGGCGCGAGTGGCGATGATGGCAGAAGGCCTGTTCCGGTCCCCTCGCGAGGCTGATGAGTGGAGATCAGAGTTGCGTACGGCCTGCGATGACCGGTTGGGTTCGCTGATACGACCTCTGTCGAAGGATCCGAGCTTGGCTCGGTTACCAGTGCCGAAACGCTCACGCAATAGAAGACCGACTGCCGAGCTCATCCGCGAACCGCTTGTCGTACTGGATGACCAATCCTTGCGCGAAGGACGACATCATGAATCGTAGTGAATGCGATTGTTTCGACTTTACTCCTAACGGCAGCCATGCCGACATCCCCCGCCGGAATCAGGCTGACATGTCTAGGCAGTTTGTCGGCACCTGCAGTCTGCAGTGGACTGAGTTGCTGGATATCGTTATGTGTATCTACGTTGCCGACAGGCTCTGCCCTCGCAATCACCGTGGTCTTGCCACTGGCCAAAGGGCCATTCAAGTCAAGATCCCGGTCACCAATTCTCTCCACTGGAGCCGGAGTGAAGTCCAATCAGCACTGTCCGAGTTGGTGTGTTGGGCAACGGGCGACCTCTGGGAATTCACGTTCATTGACGTGGAACCTTCGAGCCAGATTCGAGAAACCGCGTTCCCGTTCGGACCGTTGCATGATTCAGGTGCCAGCTCGGCAGCGTTGTATAGCGGAGGGTTGGATTCCCTTGCTGGGTTGTGCATGCAGTTGGAAGCGTCACCCGAAACTGGCCCTGTGCTGGTCTCCGGGTTCACTACTGGCCATTTGCTCAGTCTTCAACGTCGACAACTCGATGGCATCAAGTATGCTGTGGGCCACAAACTCGGCCGACCGATCCCGAATATCATTCACCTTCCCTTTTCTTTCGGGATGAAAAATGCTACGCAGCGAGAGAAGAGCCAACGTTCGCGTGCCCTAGTGTTTCTGACGTTCGGAGCAATAGTAGCCACGTCCTTGGGGATACAGAAACTGGAGGTATACGAGAACGGGATTGGCGCACTGAACCTTCCATTGAACGCGACCCAATTCGGGGTTGACAACTACCGCGGCGTCCATCCGCATACGCTTCTGTTGTTCGAACGACTTCTGAAGGTTGCCCTCGACGTGGACTTACAGATTGAAAATCCTTGTTTGTTCATGACCAAAGGAGATATGTGCAAATCAATCGCATCCATCAAGGCAGGAGATTCGGTCGGGGACACAGTTACGTGCGACAGTTTTCCGCTGCGGTTGCCCAATGGTGTCACTCACTGTGGACATTGTACTTCCTGCATTCTGCGTCGTCTATCGCTTCGGGCCGCAGGATTGGCGCCATTCGATAACCACGCAAAATATCAACACGACATCTTCGGCGAATATCAAAGGTTGGATCAGCGATCCAAGTTCGATATTCATCTGGTGCGACAACAGGCCTGGACCTTTACCAAGATCGTAAACGACGAACATCCCAACACCGCTGTATATTCGCAGTTCCCTGACCTATACATGACCTCGACTGAGCTGTCTGCCAAGCTCGGAGAATCATCATCGGACATCACTGCACACCTAGTTAATCTGTTGTCAGCGTATGTCGCCGAGTGCGACCAGTATCTGTAATCCATGGAAGCCTAGGAGTACATCCATGAACAGCTCCTTGTCCAGACGGCAATTCCTGAGAATGTCGTCCCAAAATGTTGGAACCTTGCTTCGTGACGCCCGGGAAGCGCGCGGTTTGACCCAAGGCGAAGCAGCCAAATCACTCGGAGTCGCCCGGACCACCCTGTCGGCGATCGAGGCCGGCAATCGGCAGGTCCGACCCGATGAACTGCTTTACCTGTCCGAGATGTATGGGAGAACCCTCAATGAGTTGATCGGAGAGCGAGAGATCATCTCGGATTTTCCCTCGCAGTTTCGAGCCTCCCGCCTTGCCGGGGCTTCTGGCGATGTGGAGGCCGAACTGTTTGCAGCCGTGCATCAATTTCAACGCCTCTGTGAAGACTACCTTTTTTTGGAGACCACCAACGGGGTGTCCTTGCGGCGCGACTACCCGCCGGAGTATCCGATCATGCTCAAACAGGCCGAACAGTCCGGCCAGGATGCAGCAACGGCGGAACGGAATCGTCTGGGTCTCGGTGACGGTCCAATCCCCGACCTCAGGCAAGTCCTCGAAGACGAAGTTGGACTGCGCGTCTTCACAATCCCTCTTCCGTCCAAGGTAGCAGGCATCTTCGCTTACAACGAGACACTGGGAGGATGCATCGCCGTCAACGAATTGCATCCGGTCGAACGCCGCCAGTGGTCCTTGAGTCACGAATACGGTCACTTTCTCACTGCTAGGCACCGGGCGGACATTGCACCTGTACGGCAATCGTCTCGCCCGAATGTATTCGAGCGGTGCGCCGACGCGTTCGCCGGTGCGTTCTTGATGCCAGCCACCGGACTTCAGCGCCGATTCAACCAAGCGGCACGCGAAGCAGGTGGTCTTGTCACCCCCGTGGAGATCATGCGGCTTGCTATTGCCTACCAAGTGTCCTTCCAGGCGATGACCTTCAGATTGGAGAGGTTGCGCCACCTTCCCAAAGGAACTTGGAAACGCTTGACGGGCAAAGGATTCAAGGTCCGCGAAGCACAGATGCTGGCTGGTTTGCAGATCGATGAGAAGGCCGGTTCAGGACTTCCTGTACGGTATCAATTGCTGGCTTGCCGTGCCTTCGAAGACGGGGAAATTACTGAAAGCCACTTTGCACGCTTGTTGCACCTGGACAGGTTGGATGCAAGGGCAGTCAGGTTGAGATTCTTGGAAGGCGCGGCCGCGAACGACGAACTTGACGGTGGTTTGTTCTCGCAGGAGTTGCTCCCAAGTATCGAAACCATTCTACAACCGGGTTGAGGAGAAACAACCAATGGTAACCAGCGACAAGCCGAGCGTGTTGGACACGTGCGTTGTGTTGAACTTAGCCGCCTCCGAAGTATTCGAAGAGGTCGTCACAACTTGGCATCATCCAGTTGCGATCTCCGAGCGCGCGTCCCGCTCCGAGGCGCTATACACGCTTGCGCCAGGTCTCGAACCCGGACAACAGGAGAAAGTCCCGCTTGGCTTGTCGCAGTTCGTCGTAAGTGGCGTGATCATGGAGCTGTCCGGGGAAAGTGATGTCGAGTTGATGACACGCATTGGACTGGAAAGGATCTTGGATCCCGGGGAGGCCTACGTAGCGGCTCTCGCAATTCATCGGGGCCATTCTGTGATCACCGACGACCGAGCCGCTCGCGGGTTGTTGCAATCGGAACATCCTGGCCTCCCTCTGTTCACCACCTTGGACATGATCAAATATTGGAGTGAGTCGCAATGCATAACCCCTGAGAAGCTTCGCGATGTGTTCTGGAGGCTGCGGCAGGGAGCGAACTTTGTTCCAAGCAGGAAGCTTCCGCATTGGGAATGGTGGAAAGTCATTACAGGCGGTTGAAGTCAACTTGGTTTCCATTGTACGAAAGGGGATTCCGTAACTGTTCAGGTACCCCGGTTCTGTTCGCTTGAAGGCCGGGGCTGAGGCGGTGTCGGATTAGGGCGGGGCGGGCTGCGGCACGGCGTCCGGGCCCAGCCGCAGGAGGTCGAGGAGGGGCCATGCCCGCTGGCGGGCGGTCTCGACCAGGCCCCGCATGAGGGCGAAGCGCTCGGCCCCGGCCTGCGTGCGGAAGCCGCCCGAGATCTTCATCCGCGGCTTGGCCATGCGCAGGGCCCGCTCCGCCCGGTTGTTGGTGAAGGGCACGGCCGGGTCGGCCATAAACCGCAGGCAGGCCTCCCGTTCCTGCCACAGGGCCCGGGCCAGGTTGTGGCCGCGCCGGCGCCCGCGCCCGCGGGTCGGCGGCGGCAGGCTCTCGTAGTGGTCCAGGACCGGCGCCAGGAGGGTGTCCCAGGCCGCGGCCGTCTCCCGGCGGATGGCTTCCGGCACCGGGCCGCCGGTGGTCTCGTACCAGTGGTCGGCCAGATCCCGGGCCTCAAGCAGCCACCGCTGCATGCGGGCGGCCCAGCCGTCGGGCGCCTGTTCCAGCTCGACAATCTCCTCCAGGTTGCGCAGCAGGTGGGCGTTGCAGACGGCGTGGACGGTCTCGTCCGGCAGGTGTTTCCAGTAGGAGGCGAGACGGTCATGCACGGCCGTGCCCGAGTACCCCTTCCAAACATCGCTGCGGGCCCCCACGCGATAGTGGGTGACGGTCCCGTCGCCCATCACATGCAGCCAGCGCGTTTCGCCCGCCACCCGCAGGCCGGTCTCGTCCATGCACGCCACTGGGACGGCCAGGGCCTGTCGCTGCTGGCGGGCCGCCTCCGGCGCCAGCCGTGCGACCGCACGCCGGCAGAGGGCCTCGACCGTGCCCGTCGACAGTGCCACCCCATGCAGCTCCCGCAGCAAGGCCCGCAGTCGCGCCGTCGGCAGGTGTTGCGCATAGCGCAGGTAGGCCGCCAGCGCCTCCAGGCGCGGCCCGCATTGCACCGGCCCGGCCACGTCCGCGGGAAAGGCCGCCCGCGTCCGGGTGCGGCAGTCGGGACAGCACACCATATGGGTCCGGTGCTCCGTCACGCTCAGGGGCGGCGGCGCCGGCAGGTCGTGCACTTGGCGCCGGGCCACGGGCGCGGCATCCGTCCGGGGCAGGGCCGCGCCACAGCCGCCACACCGCGCCGGCCAGTGGTCCACACGGACATCGACCTGCACCGCCGCCACCGGCCGGCGGGTCGTCCCGGCATGGCCCGGCTGGCCGCCCGCCCGGCGACCCCGCGACCGGCGTCGGCTGCGCGGGCGCGGCGGAGCCGCCGGACCATCCTGCGAGGGCGGCTGGCCACTGTTGCCGCTGTGCCGCTGGAGCTGACGCCGCAACTCCGCGTTCTCCTCCCGCAACTCCGCCAGTTCGCGCTCCAGGGCCTCCACGGCCACCACCAGTCCCGCCACGACCGGATGGCCGACCAGGGCGGGGTCGGCCGCCAGGTGGGCGACGCGGTCGGAGCAGGACGGAGCGGACATGACGGGTACCCGTCCAGTGTGGCACAGACCGCCACCACTCGCCAACCCCGACCGGATCCCCTCAGACCGTCAGGCAGACAGAACCCTGAGGGGTACCTGAACAGTTACGGGATTCCAGCGGTACAGTCTCGGGTTTGTGGTGGTCCGGTGCAGTGAACGCACTCGATCGATCCCATTGAGGTGGGCGATTCGCCGCGCGCGCAGAGCCGGCAGGGCAAACACAAAGTCGCCTAGGGAAGGTGATTGGGAGCACCGGTGGAGACCCGCGCGGCATGCACCATCTCCTGTCCGTCCTTCTGACCACGTTGTTGGTTTTGGCCAGGGGTGCCAACAATGGTCGAGTTCACACGCGACCAGCGGTTGTAGTTCCGGTAGTGACTGCCACTGTCCCGGGACACGCCTTTCCAAGACGCCTAACTTGCGGTTGGTGAGGGGTGGGAGTCGGAGACAGCCGTGAAGGCCTCTCGGTGGCTGCTGAACGTAATCACCCGGTCCGGCCGTGGACTCTAGTCGTGACCTGGGACAGCACGGCCAGCCACGTTCTGGTGCCTGATGCTGGCCGCACCGGCGCGGTTGGTACCAACGGCAGATCCTGTGTTGCCACTGTCATCACCAGTGCCACACTGTATGAAGTACAACTGTAGTACCAGGATGGCTGCAAATGATGTTGAATGCAGACTTCCTGAATCACCTCTCTGTAGCTCATGGGGAGCAATGAACTCGTGGTGCTACTTTGCTACATCATGCTCTCTCCAGTTGGGCAAGTGTGCTGTCATGAGTGCCTTGAAGAGTTTGCCGTGGTTTGGCACCCGAAAGTGAAGCAACTCGTGGACGATTACGAAGTCCTGGAACTCGGTTTCGCGCTCGATAAGGTCGGAGGCCAGGGTGATGGTGCCCGAAGTCGAGCAGGATCCCCACTTCCGTGACATGTGCTGGATGCGAATGCGGGGTGTCTGCACAGCCAACCGCAATGCCCAAGTCTCGACGCGTTTCCGGAGAGCTTCGTGTTTGTCGTCACATGTCTGCATCGGCATCTCCGCCCAACAGTATGTCCAAGGTCTGGTCCACGATCCCGCTCCGCTTACTGCTTTCCACCTTCAGCAACGGGTTGTACAGCGAAATCCTAAGCCGTCGGCGCTCGTCGGTGTTGACAGCTGCGTTGGCGAAGCGGTCCACCAACACCTGTGCTTCTTGCGCGAAATGCATTGCACTCACACCGGCGGATTCGAGTGCGGAATTGTCCTTCAGCGTCCAGTACACGCTGAATACTCTCGGTGGCAGTGTACTATTCTTCACAGCAGTGACAGCGACCTCTTTCTCTCTGGCGAGAGCTTCCAGCAGATCAAGCGCCGCGAGTCCAGTTGTCGTGCGCTCTTCAAGGTCCCTTAGTACAAGCTCTGCACGTTCCTTGAGGGGCCGAAGCACAGCTTCCAGTTCCGACTCATTCTCTACCTGGGCGCGCAAGCCGCGCACGAGGTTGACTACCTTGGCCTCGTCGGTACCGGGTTCTTTCCGTAGGGCATTGATGGCATGAACGTCAAAGGTGACAGTCTTGGTGAGGTTGCCCAAGCCATACATCGCTGCCGACTCTTCCATCAGCTGCTGGGTTTTGCGTGCCAACTCAGCGACGAAGATGGGATGGTCCGCATACGCGTTGCGAACGACGGCGTACAGGTGGGTCAGGCGCTTGTAAGTGTCGATGTGGTTGCGTAGCTCCGCAGACGGCGAAAGTATCTCCCAGAGTGCCTCTATCTCCTTGTAGGCCGAGAAGAACTCCTTGCGAAGATCGGGATCGAGGAAGCGCGTGTACACAATCTGCTCCAAGTGCTGGTCCGCACTTTCTCCAGCGGCATCCTCATAGTCCAGATAGCTTGCCTTGGCCCTGAGGATCTTGTCACGGAATTCATCCATCAGCAGATCGAGATCTTCTATCACTCCACTCACATCGGATGAGTCAAACTGGAGTGCCTGCCTCAGCTCGCGCAGCACGCCCACAAAGTCCACGATGAGGCCGAGGAGCTTGATGTTGCCATCCTTGTCCACGTAGGGGCGATTCACCCGGGCGATGGCTTGGAGCAGCACATGGTCGCGCATTGGCTTGTCAAGGTACAAGCAGTACAGCAAAGGCGCATCATAGCCCGTCAAAAGCTTGTCGGTGACGATGAGTATCTTCGGGTTCTCGTTCACCTTCTTGAACGTGAGGCGGACGGCTCTTTCCTGCTCTTCCGAAAGCTGGAGTTCGGCTACGAGTGGTCTGTGGACGACATCGTTGACATTCTCCGAGTACACCGGTGTGCTCCACTCCGACGGTAGCAGCTTGTCGAGAGCCTGTTTGTACTTGGCGCAGGCTTCGCGGTTTACTGCCACGAGGAATGCCTTGTATCCAAGGGGCAGAACGTTCTCCTGAAAGTGCTCTGCCACAAATCCCGCGACTTGCTCGATCCTGTCGGTGGCCGTGAGGAAAGTTGGCAGGCCCACGGTACGGTCCAGGACGCGGTTGAGCTCCTCCACGTCGGTGACGCCTTCTAAGTCGGCCAGGGCAAAGAACTCCCTGTCCAACTGCGCGGCGGGAACGGTCATCTCGCTGGGAGCCATCATGTGGCGGATCGGCAGCGTCGTCTCATCCTCGATGGACTCGGATATCGGGTACTTGTCCAAATAGCCCAAGTCGTCGTGGGTACCGAAAATCTTGAACGTTCCCTCTCCATGCTCTGTCCGGTCGATGGGCGTACCAGTGAACCCGAAGACGGTGGCGTTGGGCAGTGCCCCCATCAGGTAGGTACCCAGTTCCTTGGCCACCGAGCGATGCGCCTCGTCGATGAACACGTAGATGTTGTCGCGGGTGTTGGAGTCCTCCTCGATACCCTCGAACTTGTGGATCATCGAGATGATGAGCCCTCTCCTATCAGTTAAGAGAAGGTCTTGCAACTCAGCCTTGGAGTTGGCGCGTTGTACGGCAATGTCCTGCTGGTGCATCTCACCCAGCAGCCGCTCGACCCAACCCGCAAGCTGACCCTCAAGTTCAGTGCGGTCCACTACCACAACCACCGTGGGGTTCCCAAACTCATCCTTGGCTTCCAACACCAGCCGGGCGGCTGTGAGCAGCGTGAAGGTCTTGCCGGATCCTTGGGTGTGCCAGACGAGGCCTCGCCGTTTCCCGGGATCGGCACAACGTTCGACGATTCGGTCGACAGCCCGGCGCTGGTGCTGGCGCAGTACGGTCTTGCGCGTCTCACCGTCTTCGACGTAGAAGAGAATCCAGTCCCGCAGCGTGCGCAGGAAGTCTGTCGGTTCGAAGAAGGACTGGACAGCGTACCGATAGCTCTCTTCCCGAGTCTCCTTCCACCGCGCCATGTACCGACGCGACAGGTTCCATGTAACGCCGTACCAGTAGTCGAGTAGGTGGGTTACATTGAACAGCTGGGCCGCGCCCATCAGCTCGGGTGTCTCTCTCTCATAGCGCCGCAGCTGTGTGACACCTCGCTCGATGGCATCGGCATGAATGGGATTCTTGTGTTCGACAATAGCGACCGGTACACCGTTGACCACAAACATCAGGTCGGCGCGGTTGCCCTTGCGCACCGGAAGCTTGAGTTGCCACTCCCAAGTTACGTGGAGGTCGTTGGTCCCCGGATCTTCAAAGTCGATGAGTTGAACCTGCCGATGACGCTGTTCGGCTTCGTCGTACCACTGCCGCTTACCCCGCAGCCAAGCAAGCATCTGACGGTTGCCCTCGATGGTCGCCGGGAGTGCTTGGAGGTTTTCGATCACGGAGCGCACCGTACTGTCCCTCATCCAGGGATTGAATCGATGGAGTGCACCTTCCAGCGTGTCGTGAAACAATAGCCCGGCCTCACCGCCGCGCATGGCTAGGGCATCCCGTGGCGGCAGTGGTATCCAGCCAACTTCCGCAGTGTGACGGACCATTGGAAACTGGACGGAGACTGCTTCGGTGATGTTGAGTTTGTTCATGGATCAACCGTTCCAGCGTTGTGTTCCCCCCTCTGCAGGTAGAAGCTGATGTGGCAGGTGTACAGCCTTGATGCCCCACGTTGTCGACGTTGACTTCACAACTACCGCCTATGTGAAATCGTTCTGAATTGCCAATTCCAACGTCCCCACCTGTATCTCGCCAGTCATGAGCTTGTGGAGCAGGGCCTCGAACAATTCTTCCAGTACTGCCCTTTTGCATTGGTGGTGGTCGATTTTGTAATCGAGGGCATCAAGGATGGCGACGATCTCATGTTGTTCTTCAATGCTAGGAATAGCTATTGGATAATCACGAATAATTTGCAGATTGAGATTTTGCTGTTGGCCTCCATGTGCTAGTTGTCGAATTGAATCATAACGATAAGTTAAGAAATGAAACAGATATTTATCATCGACTGCGAGATTCTTTGGCAGTATAGCTGCGCATGCCTGGTTGCATGCGGCCTCAATGCCAAGGATTGCTACTTTGCCTCTTGTAACCCCTTGCCCGTACATTGCCAAGAGCAATGTTCCTGCAGGAAGTATCTTTGCTGATGATTGTTCCAAGCCGACTTGTGTGATATGTTCTTCAGTGTCTTGAATAATGTTATAATTGATCTCAGTAGTCTTAACCCAAGGAACTGTACCATTTTCCCACAGTTCCGGAGTTCGGCGCGAAGGAGTTCCTCCGGTCGTGACAGAGAAGTGTTTACCAAGTGGTGATACATCCCAACTCTCTGGCAGTGATCCGATTTCCGTCTCCTTCTGTGTTTCTCCCCACAGCCCGTGTGTGAACAGTGTTCGCATGGTTACGTGCTTTAAGGCATGTCCTTCTTGGACCAGCTTCTCTGAAAGTGTGATCGCGTCATGGATAGACCAAAGCACTTCAGCGACTCGTTGCTGCTCATCTAATTCGAATAGCGGTACTTCGAAGTCGCGTATGTGCGACCATGAGGTTCTGGGATGCTGGACCCCTGTCGTTCCTGCTACGGCGTACTCGACAAAACTTGGCGAGTGGACAACTGTGGCAAGGAAACGTTGGTCTACCCCTTCTTTGGCTCGGAGAACCAGCAATTCTGTTGTGCAAACCCCTGGGCAATCGGCGAGGACGGCTTTGTCCAAATATGGCCGGAGCTTTCCATATAGGACATCACCGGGCTGGAACGCCGAGGAGTTGCTTCTCATTTCGGATGCTTTCCCACTTCCGATGGGTGCCAGCCGTCCCGAAGCTAAGTGTTCGAGCCCAAGATAGACCGCGTCATACCGGGAGCCGGGCTTTATCGGTTCTGCGATCAGGTTGCAGAGGTCCGCAAGGCGAACAGTCTTTTTTGTCGTCACGCTAGTCTCTTGAGCCGTACAGCTGGCAGCCTCTTCAACCGCTGATTCAACGGGTCTACCTCTATGCCGACGGATTCAAGCGCCGTCACCCCCAACAGTGGCTCCGCGTCGTCTGCTCCCATGATGATCGTGCCCCCAACGATTTCGCCCATGAACTCAATGTCCGCGGTGGTTACGTCCAGTACAAGGTCACTACCATCGGCTAGTTGGTATGTCCTTCTGCCCTTGGGAGGAAGTCCAATGGCTTCCAGATGGAGTCGAGGTACTAGGGAGTCCGTAGCCCCCGTATCAACCAGAAACAAGCCTTCCCAAAACCGGTCCGGCTCTGCCGGATTGGTAATCCTGACCGTCACGTGTGTCGCGCCCATGCCTTCCCCCTTCGCATCACAAGAGTCACTTCAGCTTTGCCAGCATCGTTGCCAAGTGCCCGTCGATCTTGCGGGCTTCTTCATTGAGGCACTCCATGTCGGCAATGATTTCCGAGATGGGACGTTGTACTGTCTCGTTCACTTCCCTCACCCAACGACTTGGGCTTAGGTTGTAGTCGGCCTTTGCCACCTGCTCCCGAGTGATGACAGCGACTTCGCCCTCCACTGGTTCACGTTTCAGGAATATCTCAGCAATCGGACGGATTTCCTCTTCAGGTATGTAGTTCTTGGGGCGTCCTTTGTTCACGCGTTGGCTGGCGTTCACGAGCACAATGCTGCCTTGGTGCCTCTCCGGTTTGCGCTTCGATAGCACAACGATGATGCCGGCGGCACTGGTGTTGTAGAACAGGTTGCCCGGGAGCAGAATCACACCATCGATGAGGTCTTGTTCGACGAACCACTTGCGGATGTTGCGCTCTCGATCCGTGTGCCTGGCGCCTGAGCCGCGCGTCACTGCACCGGTGTCCAGTACCACTGCCGCTCGCCCGCGTTCGTTCAGGCAGACAAGGGTGTGCTGGAGCCAAGCCCAGTCTCCCTTGCCGGTGGTGATCCCGCCGGCCGGTTGGAAACGGTCGAAGGGATCATTCTCAAAGATGTCCGCATTGAAATCCTGATTCCACATGGGATTGGCAACCACGATGTCGTGACCGGTAATGCGGCCTGCTGCGTCCTTGAACTTGGGGTTGATCATCGTGTCGCCACGCTCTATCCGAACGTCCATGTCGTGGATGATCGCGTTCATGTGGGCCACGGCATAGCTTTCGGCTTGTAGTTCCTGGCCGTAGAGCCTGAGGGGCACGTGGCTGATGGGATCGGTTTCTCGCGCGACGAGTTGGAGCTTGATGAGCAGCCCTGCTGAGCCGCAGGCGTAGTCGTGGCACTGTTCACCCGGTTTGGGGCGCGTCAGGTATGCCATGAGGAAGCCAACTTCGGTAGGGGTGAAGAACTCGCCCGCACTCTGCCCAGAGCCCTCGGCGAACTTGCGGAGCAGGTACTCGTAGGCACGGCCCAGGAAGTCGGGTTGCACGTCGGCAAGGCCCAGACGGTAGCGGGGATCGGAGAAGTCCTCGACAACTACCTGGAGGCTGGCCGGGTTGATGTCGCGCTCGCCGTTGCGCTCGGATGCGAAGTCCACCAGATCGATGACTCCGGAAAGAGACGGGTTCCACCGTACGACGGCGCGGACAGCTTTCGTCAAGTGTTCCCCGATGTCCCTTGGTTGGTTGCTTCGTCCTTGGTTGTCGACGGGCCACTCGTAGGGCTCTCGGCCGCTGATGACACCCCAACGGGCTTCCGGTGGCAGGTAGAAACGCAGCAGCTCATGGTCACTCTCCGCGATCTCCTGTGCAATTGTCCGATCCCCGTACTCCTCGGCCAGCCGCTCGATCTCGTCATCGAATACGTCGGAGAGGCGTTTGAGGAAGAGAAGCGGCAGCAGGTAGTCCTTGAACTTGGACGCGTCCTTCTCGCCTCGGATGGAGCAGGCGGCATCCCACAGCATCTGCTCCATGGGTTTGGTGGTGGGAACGGATGTTGGATGACGGCGGGACCGTCTCTTGGTCACCCCCGTCGCGGACTTGGTTTCATCAGATTTGGCAGTATCAATGCCCGTCTCGGCTGCAAGCGCGGATATGGCGATTCGCGCGGCCTTCTGGGGCATGTTTACCCCGCCTTCCCACCGGTTCACCGTTGCAAACGACACCCCAAGCCGCTCCGCAAGCTGCTCCTGGGTCAGGTCCAGCTTGGCTCGGATGGCCTGTAAGGTCGCGGTGACGGCCTGTTTATCTGTCATATTTGTCATGTATGCAGTATAACATGACAGACAGCCTAGGGGTGCGTGTAGTCAAGGTCATGGCACCGTTTCACTTTCGTTGATTTGTCCGGGAAGCTACAGGCGACAACGGGCGTGCTGTGTCGAATGTCGTCAAGACAACCGGTATTGGACACGATGGGACACAGGAGAGCCGACCCGTTGACAGTGGACAAATGCCAGTATCAACGAAACTGAAACAGTGCCTAAGGCCATTGCATCCAGGTTGAAGGGCGGGAAGTGGCGGAATACACTGGGGCGGCTGGAATCCAGCCTGTGAACCCCTCGAACCTCTCCTCTGGACACCGTGATCGTCTCCACTCCTGTCGAAACCTTGGCGCAGCTGGACGATCCACGCGTGGATCGTCCAGCTGCGCAACCTGACGGATATTCCGGTACGAGTGGTGCCGGTGTCATCTGCGGCCGGATCCACGAGAGTGGGTTGGTTACCTTTCTGAAACTGCCGCATGGGATGCCCGCGCATGACACGCGGGGACGATCTGCGCCCGGCTGGATGCAACCGCATTCGAGAGGGGGCAGCAGCAGTACGCTGTGATCTGTACTTGTTCTGTGATAAGTCACGTCTGTCATGGAACGGGAACGGCGCATGGTGAAAATCGGCGAAGCGGCGCGGATGCCTGGTACCAAGCCGGATACGCTGCGGAAGTGGGAGCGAACCGGCGAGTGGCCGCCGACGCGCAAGACGCGTGCCGGCACGCACTACTACTCGATTTCGGATCCGATGGGAGTCACGCACGAAGCCACGCCGTCAGCCTATGGCGCACCGAGACCCTGCGCGATCCCGGTTCCGGAATGAACCTTCGCCAGGCCAGCATCGGTTGTTGGCTCCGATTCTCAAACGGTAGGTTCGGCGGCTGGCGGTGACGTGCAAGGACCGTCGGTGATGTCGGAGTCGAACTCGTGTGGACAACATGATTCGGAACCAGCGGTTGGCACGCTTGATTGCGAGCATCGGCTTGGCCGGGTTTGTGCGGATGCCGGATATAGGCGCGCGTGGCGTGGCACCGGATTTGTGTAGATCCGTGGTTTGCCGGTTCGAAGATGTGCAGCACGTACGGGACTGTGAAGGCCGAACTGCCGTTGTCGGAACGACCCTATCGCTGTCGATCCTGCGGATTGGAGATGGACCGGGATTGGAACACCGCCCGGAATCTTCAGGTGTATCCAATGGAGAGTTTGGCCGCCGTCAAGCGTGGGAGGACCGTATTGGGGCGGCTGGATGAACCGGCCGCACGGTTGTGGAAGTGCGTAACCAGGCAGCCAATCCGGCAACCTGGATTGGCGTAGGTTTGTCGGATTGACATAAGGCTTGGAAAACGGTCGCACAGGCGGTATCGAATTCCTCTGGATCTCCCCAAACAGGCTGATTCCCGATGAGGCAAGGCTTGGGGAGCCTACGGCGGAATCAGGCCGTGTGGGACCTTCAGGCCAGCAGGTTAGTGGCCGTCAGCAAGCCACCGATGGCCACCAAGACACCCACGATGGTCCAGGTCTGGGCGTTGAGCCAACGTTCCAAGTCGGCCCGCAACGCTGCAAACTTGGCATCCATCTCCGTAAATCCCTGCTGCATCTCGCCGCGTAGGCGGGCGGACTCGGCATCCACCTGCGCGAATCGGTGGTCCATCTCGGACCGCAGATCCCGGAGCTCGCCACGCAGTTCTACACGCAGCGGCTCGAGGTCGGGAATGGCCGTGGCGATCAGTTTGGCTTGGGCATCGCTCAGACCCGTCGCCTGCAGGGCCTCGTAGGTGTCGGTGTTCATGGTGCGGGCCATGGGCGTCCGCCTCGATTGCAGGACAGCGGGAACATCATTGGTTCGGCTTCACTGAAAGTGGTTGGGATGCAAGGCATTTGTTGCCCGCCTTGCAACCCAGTTCACAACGTTGGTGTTGGGACGGGACCTCATCAGTTCCGAGACGACGTTGTTATCAAGGACAAACATCGTTGTCCTGGTCGAACCGGGGTGGTTGGCGCATGGGAGAACGGGAAGGGATATTCAGTTCAACTCCGCCGAGAGGCGCGAATCGGGCGCGGATAGTGCTTGCCAGATCCTTCTGCGGTTGCGGACAGAGTTCCATTCTCAGGATGTGCCGAACCTCTTCCTCCATGGAACGGCAATTCTCGGCTGCTCGGATTTGCAGCCGGCGTTTCAGCTCATCCTCCAGTTTGCACACAGTGATACTGGCCATGAAAGCGGTTCCATCTACGATATGACATAACCACTATACCAATGATTGCATTGCCATCCGTGAATGTGTAGTGCAACGGGCACTGTTGCGTGATGTGTGGATGTTGGTCCGTGCCCGGTCCGCTCAATGCCTGCCTTTGCTGTAGCAGTTATGCGTGGTGGTGCAATGGCATGTGCCACCGTACCTTGGGTGAGGAATGTGGGAGCTCGACAGTGGAATTCGCCAAGTGCCCGTCGCCAACATGGGTTTTGTCGTCTGGTTGCCCAAACTCCGGATGTACTACGAGACAACGCCCACCGCAACGCCCCTTGCCGATCCCCTGCCGGCAGGAACAGGTGATGCCCTGTCAGTCAATGCGCTGGCGCAGCTTGGGATCCAAAAAGTCCCTTAATGCATCGCCAAACAGGTTGGCGGCCATGATGGTCAAGGTAATGGCCAGGCCCGGAAAGACCACCAGCCACCAGGGCGGTTTGAAGGCGGCCGCCGTCACCCCGCCCAGCATGTTGCCCCAACTGGGAGCCGGCGGAGGGATGCCCAGGCCCAGGAAACTGAGTGCCGATTCAGCGAAGATGGCACCGCCCAGGTGCAGTGTGGCCACCACCAGGATCGGTGCGGCCACCTGGGGCGCCACATGGCGCACCATCAGACGCAGGTTGTTGACCCCGATTGACCGGGCCGCCTCCACGTACATGGCTTCGCGTACGGAGAGCACCACTGACCGGGTGATGCGGGTGGCGGCTGGGATTTGGGTTGAGGCAATGGCCACAATCACGGTTTCGATGCCCGCACCCAGCACCACGAGCAGCATGAGGGCCAGGATGAGCGAGGGAAACGACATCAGGATGTCGATCACCCGCTGGCTGAACAGGTCGAAACGGCGGCCCAGGAAACCCGAGATCACGCCCCAGACGAAGCCGATGGCATCGCCCAGGAACACGGAGGTTACGCTTACCAGCAGCGTGATGCGCGCACCGTGGATGATGCGGCTGAGAATGTCGCGGCCCAGGTTGTCGGTACCCAGCAGATGGGCGGCCGAGGGTCCCTGGCGCACGGCGCCGTAGTCGGCTTTGTTGGGCGGATAGGGTGCCAGTACGGGAGCCGCAATCGCGACCACAAACAACAAAATCCAGGCGACCAGGGCCACGGAACCGAGGGCCGAGACGGTCCGGAATCGGCGTACGGCATTCCACAGGCGCTCCCGGCGACCGATGTCCGTCAAGGGCCGAAAGGCGGGATTGGGCGTAGCCTGCACTGCGGATGGTCCTTGGCGGCGTTAGTTGTAGCGGATGCGCGGATCCAGCAGGCCGTAGCTCAAGTCGACCAGGAGGTTCACAAAGACGTAGATTAGGCCGTACACCAGGACCAGGTTCTGGATCATCATCCAGTCGCGCTCCTGCATGCCCTGGACCATCAGGCTGCCCAGGCCGGGCACCGCAAAGGCCTTCTCCACCGAGACGGTGCCGCCCAGCAGGCCGCCGAGGGCGAGGCCGGTCGACGTGATCACCGGCAGCATGGCGTTCTTGAACACGTGCCGCCAGATGATCAGACTGTTGCCCAATCCCTTGGCCCGAGCCGTGCGCACGTAGTCGTCAAACAGTGCCTCGAGGGCCGCCGACCGCGCCATGCGGGCGGTGGCCGCGCCCAACCCCAGGCCCAGGGTGATGGACGGCAGGGCCACGATCGCGAAGTTGGCTCCGGGATCCTCCCAGAACTGGATGATTGTCAAGGGCGGGCGCCAAGTCAGCACCAGGACGGTAAAGAGAATGATCAGCAGGCCCAGCCAGAAGCTGGGCACGGCCAGGAAGAGGGTGATCCCGGCCCGCGACACCTGGTCGGCCCAGCTGTTGCGGAACCAGGCACTGAGCAGGCCGATGGGTACGCCGAAGAGCCACGACAGCACCACGGCGAAGATGGCGATCTGGGCGGAGATGGGACCCCGGCGCAGGATCATCTGGCTGATGGGATCCTTGGTCCAGAACGAGTATCCCATCTCGCCTCGGAACACCTGGCCCATCCAGGACAGATACTGCTGCCACAGGGGCTTGTCCAACCCCAGACTGGCCCGGACCTCGGCCAACTCCTCCTCGGACAGGATGTAGGCTCCGGTCGCTTCCGTGTAGATGGTCTGCAGTGGATCGCCCGGGATTACCCGCATGGCGAGGAAGATCAGAACCGTGACCCCGAACACCGTCGGGATCGCGATCAGAAGGCGCTGCAGGATGTACTGGCGCATGGCATGCCCGGCCCCGTTTGGCCGGGCCGATCAGTTGAACATGCGGCCGGAGAGTCGGGGCAACCCGACTCTCCGGTCTCCAACAAGGGCCCGTGGGGCCGTTTCAAGCGTTAGCTGTCGATCCAAACGGTTTCCATGCGACCCCATTCGGCAAAGATGCGATCGTGGAGTTCGATGCCCTTGACCTTGGAGTTCCACATGGGCAGGTGGTAGGTGTAGCCGATCAGGTATTCCGGCGGGTTGTCGTCCAGGACATCCTGGGCGTCGTTGATCTGGCCCTGCCGGGTCGGGACGTCGGTTTCGTCGTCGATCTGGTCCAGCAGCGCATCGAACCGCGGTTCGGTGTAGCCGCCGAAGTTCTGGGAACCGCCGGTCCGCCACCACAGGTTGCCGCGCGGCGAGATGTCGGAGACGCCGTGGCCGCGGGTGTGCACCATCAATTGGTAGGTGCCCTGCTGCTGTTCCGTGCCCAGGCTGGCGCGCTCGATAATGCGGATCTTGGTGGGAATGCCCAGATCACGGTTGAGCATGTCCTGCACGGCGGGGGCCAGCAGTTCGGCCTGGGGACCGCTGGCCGCCAGGATTTCCAGTTCGGGGAAGCTGTCGCCGTAGCCGGCTTCCGCCAGCAGGCGCTTGGCCTCGGCAATGTCCTCGGTCTTGTCCTCGCGGTAGCCCGGCATGGAGGCCAAGTCGCCCGGGGAGGTGGCATAGGGATCGCCCTGGGGGACCCAGCGCGTGATGTTGATCACCTCCTGGGTGCCAAAGGCCGCCTTGAGGTTCTGCTTGGACACACCCAGATGGATGGCCTTGCGCACGCGGGAATCGGCCAGGGGGCCGGACGCGTTGTTCATGAACAGCCAGTAGGCGCCGAAGTTGGGCAGC